>JBDTXL010000554.1:0-2084 GCA_040006195.1 Gemmatimonadota bacterium
CCCTGCAGATGGCGCGCGAGCCGCAACGCCATCGCAACTATCGTCAACACGGGATTTGCGAAGCCAGCCGTCGGAAACGCCGAGGCACCGGCCACGTACAGATTCTCCGTACTGTGCACGCGGCCATTTCGGTCGGCCACGCCTCGCCGCGGGTCATCATGCATGCGCGTCGTTCCCGCGTGATGATGTGCATTCGGATCGGGACGTGCGTGAACATCGATAGTCGAGGTACCGATCCCTTCGAGATTCTTCGCGATGAGCTCGCGAACGCGCTGCAGCCGAGCCTGATCCTCGGGTCGCCACCGCCAGTGCAGTTCGACGCGCGCAACGCCGAGCGAGTCACGCTTGGCGCTCAGCGTGATTCGATTGTCCGGATGCGGAGACTGCTCGACGTTGAGAAGAACATCGAAGCCGTCGAACTGCCCCGCGCTCTGCCGACGAGTCGACCATCCATGTCCTCCCTTCGTCAGCCATCGGCGCCACCACGGCGCAGCCTCGTTCGGACGCGGAAAAATTGTCGCTGACGCGTTGAGCAGCTCGCCACTCGCGAGCGCCTCATCGGCCATCGCGAGCCGCCCTATGATCCACGTCTCATTTGCGCCAAGGTGCAGATCGTAAAAGGCAGAGCGCGCCAGGGTATCCGGCGACCGCGGTCTCAGTGTGATCGCGCGATCGCGTGGATGCTCCATGAAGCCGCGGCCCACCCACTCGGCGCCATCTTTCGTTCGCCCCAGCGACTCGTTCAGCAACAGCAGTAGTCGCGCATTTTCTACGGCGCCCGCCGCGAAGACGATTCGCTTTGCGCGGACGGTCCAACGCGCTCCACCGGGAGCTCCAACATGGATGGCGGAAAGCCGGCGTCCTGCTGCGGTGGCCTCGAATGAGATTGCGGTGGCGTGAAAGTAAAGCCGCACGTTCGTCGCGCCGGCGATGGCTGCGCGAAGCGGCACCAGGAGTGCATCGCGGTCGCCGCATTGATAAACGCGCGACACCAGGTCGGGACCGACATCACTCCACGGGTTGCGGCCCGGCTGCGCCCATGCAGCACCCTCGTAGGCGAACGGGCCGAGGCGGCAGATGCGCTGGGCGCGCTCGTAGTCGCTCTGCAACTCCAAGAGCTCGAATGGCCAACCGCAATAGTCCGCGGCCGGTCGCACCCTGAAGTCCTCGGCGCTCAGCGGACTGTATTTCGCCCCAATGACGGCGTTAGCCGCGCTATTCCATAGCTGAGCCGTCCCACCGACCTGCCGGTGCCGTGTAGCTCCGAGCCCGGCATAGATATCCCCCGTAGTATCACCAACATTGAGAGCGAGAATCTCCGGCTCAGCACGATTCCCACCACTCTCCAGGATTATCACATCGCAGTGCCGATCAACGAGCTCGCTCGCAATTACCAACCCTGCGGGCCCCGCGCCGACGATGCAGATGTCTGTGTCGAGCGTCTCGCCGCCGATGAATCGCTTTGCGTCGAGCTTCATCTCTCTCCGATCCTGTAAGACGCGCGTGACGAAGGCGGATCCTTCGGTCAGCATCCATTATACCTACTCTCGGAGTTCGCGAGCGTGCGGCCTCCCTTCGCGCCGCAATCGACAGTGCGCTCGAGCAGATCGGCGTCGCGCCAGCTGGATGGCGTGCGCGGCCAATTTGCTGTTGTTCATCGCCTGCAGCATCAGCGATCGCGTGGACGTCATCTATCCGATCATCTACGACATTCTCCTCGGCATCGCCTTCCTCTATTACTGGCCGACGCTGCTCGCGCTGGTCTCACGTGCCGCGCCGGCGGGACTCAAGGCGACGCTCATGGGCCGCGTTTTTCTTACGCTTTTTCATCTCGAACATCCTGATCGGCCGGATCGGCGGATTCTACGAGCACATGACGCCGGCTCAATTCTGGACGATGCACGCGGCGATTGCGGGGTTTGGTGGGTTGCTTGCGATGGTGCTCAACAAGCCCCTGAGTCGTGCGCTGGAGCGCTCAAGCGTGAACGGGTCGTCATGCGCGCGAGTCGCATACCTGATCCCCCGCGCTCACCGTCCGATCCAGTAGTTCACCTTCACCTGAAACAGATTCACCGGCTTATCCC
>JBDTXL010000555.1:0-1744 GCA_040006195.1 Gemmatimonadota bacterium
ACCAGCACTCGGCGGCACACGATGGCACCGGACTCGGGCTCGCGATCGCGAAGCAAATCGTCGATGCGCACGGCGGGAAGTTGACCGTGGAGAGTCGCGTGGGCGAGGGGACGAAGTTCAGCATCGTGCTTCCCGTGCGCACCGGCACGCGCCCTCGTCGGCGGAACTCGGTTCAGACCTCCGTGGACGCGAGCGCGTGAGGATTGGGCGATTCGTTCTCCTCGCGACTGCGGTGATGTTCGGATGCGCGCACCCTCGCGCGGTCGAGCCAGCGCCGGCCGACGTTGCGTGGCAGCACACCCTCGATTCCGCGCAGCGCCTCGCCGCGAAGACGCAGTACGCTTCGGCGGACTCGATGCTGGCGATGTTCGCGCGGAACGAGCCGGGCTCACTCGGCGCCCACGAGGCGATCTTCTGGCGCGGGGTGTTTCTACTGGACCCTGCAAACACAGGCGGCAGCCGGCACGAGGCCTTTTCCGCATTCGAGGGCTACCTGTCTTCGACTGATACGCTCCCTCACCGTACCGAGGCTACGGTGCTCCGCCACCTGTCGCGCGTACTCGACTCGCTCTCGCAATCGAGATCGATGGACAGCGTGCCGGCCATGCACCTCGTGGTCTCGGATGATTCGACGAAGTCCACTGCGCGCGACCAGGAAGTCTCGGGGATGCTGAAGACGCTGCAGGACTCGCTCAACAAGACGACGGCGGAGCTCGAACGAATCAAGAAGCGGTTGACGACGACGACTCCGGGGAAGCCTTGAGTGCGAACGTTGGTCACCCGACCCGAAACAGCGCCAACGCTCGCGGGTAGCGCTCGGACAGCGCCGTGCGCACCGCCTGGTGCTCGCGCTTCTCCAGCGACGGATCCACGCGCAATAACGCCTCGGCGCTCTCCATCGCGAGCAGGTTGAGCGCCTCATCGCGAATCGGGTCGGCGTAGCGGAAAGTCTTCTCGCCGCTCTGCTGCGCGCCGAAGAGATCGCCCATTCCGCGCAGCCTGAGATCGTGGCGCGCGATCTCGAAGCCGTCATCGGTGCCCGCGAAGAGCTCGAGGCGTTCGCGCGCCTCGGGGCTCACGTCGCCCAGGAGAATGCAGTAGCTCTCCTCCGCGCCGCGACCCACGCGGCCGCGAAGCTGGTGCAGCTGCGAGAGGCCGAAGCGCTCTGGATGCTCGACCAGCATCACCGTCGCGTTGGCGACATCGATGCCGACCTCGATGATCGTCGTCGCCACGAGGATGTCGATCTCGCCATCGCGGAATCGGCGCATGATCTCGTCGCGTTCGTCGCCGGGAATCTTTCCGTGCAGCAGCGACGTCCGCCGGTGCGCGAACGCGCCCGTCGAGAGCGAGGCGAACATCGCGGTCGCGCCCTTGAGATCGGTCTTCTCCGACTCCTCGATGATCGGATAGACGACGTACGCCTGTCGTCCCTTCTCGACTTCCCGATCGATGAAGGTGAGCACGCGCTCGCGCGCCGAGCCCGGACGCAGCGCGGTCGTCACGGGCAGGCGACCGGGAGGGCGCTCGTCGAGCACGCTTACGTCGAGATCGCCGTACAGGGTAAGTGCGAGTGAGCGCGGGATCGGCGTCGCGCTGAGGAGCAGCACATCCGGGCGCGAGCCCTTCGCCCCGAGCGCGGCGCGCTGCTCGACGCCGAACCGGTGCTGCTCGTCGATCACAGCGAGCCCGAGCTTCGCGAACTTCGTGTCGCCCTGTACGAGCGCGTGCGTGCCGACCACGA
>JBDTXL010000556.1:0-4835 GCA_040006195.1 Gemmatimonadota bacterium
TCTACGCGCTCGGCTGCGTGCTCTACGAGATGATCGCGGGAACGCCGCCGTTCGTCGGACCCACTGCGGCGTCGATCATCGCGCGCCATACGATGGACCGCGTGCCGTCGCTCGCGATCGTGCGTGAGAACGTCCCCGACGAGCTCGAGGACACGGTGCTGCAGGCGCTGGCGAAGATCCCGGCGGATCGCTTCAAGACGGCGGGGGAATTCGCGCAGGCGCTGCAGCGTCCCGCGGGGGCGACGTACTCGCGCCGAGTGATGGCGGCGCGGAGCGCGACGGCGTCGATGCGCGCGATCGATCCGAAGAAGCAGCGGAAGAAGATGATCATGATCGCGGGCGCGTCCGTGCTGGCGCTCGCGATCGCGGGCTTGGGAGCGTGGCGCCTCACGCGCGGCGCGCACATCCGGAATGCGGGGAGCAGCACGGGCCTCGATCCGCGGCGCATCGCGGTGATGTACTTCGAAGACGACAGTAAGACGCACGAGCTCTCGTATCTGGCGGATGGACTCACCGAGACATTGATCGCGCGCCTCAGCGCGGTGCAGGGACTCGACGTCGTCTCGACGAACGGTGCGGCGCTCTTCCGCGAGGGCGGCGTTGCGCCCGACAGCATCGCGCGCGCGCTGGGCGCGGGGACGCTCGTGGTCGGATCCATCGAGCCGGACAAGGACAAGCTGCGCGTCAACGTGCGTCTCAAGGACGGCACGGGCACGGACTTCGAGCGCGCGAGCTTCGAGCAGCCAAAGGGGAATCCGCTCGCGCTTCGTGACACGCTCGCCAATCGCGTCGCCGAATTTCTCCGCCGCCGCCTGGGCACCGAGGTGCTGCTCCGCGAGCAGCGCGAGGGAACGAAGAACGCGGATGCCTGGGCGCTATTGCAGCAGGCGGAGCAGCACTTCCGGAGCGAGCAGACGGCGATCAGGGCGAGCGACACCGCGGCCGTTCTGAGCGAGGTGCAGCGTGGGGACACGCTGCTCGCGCAGGCCGCCGCGCTCGATCCCGCCTGGCCCGCGGTGCCGACGCTCCGCGGATCGCTCGCGTACCGCGCGTCGCGCTTCTACGGCGACGATCAGACGAGCGCGTCGAAGTGGGTGACGGTCGGGCTCGCGTACGCGGATAGCGCGCTCGCGCTCTCGGCCACGAGCGCCGACGCGCTGGAGCTTCGCGGCACTTTACGCTATTGGCGCTACCTGCTCGGCCTCGAGCCCGGAACGGCGGCGGCGAAGCAGCTTCTTGCCGATGCGCAGAGTGATCTGGAGCAGGCCGTGAAGATCAATCCGGCGCAGGCGGGCGCGTGGGGGGTACTCAGCTCCCTGCTCACGCACACGGATGACGTGACGAGCGCGCGTCTCGCGGCACGGCGCGCCTACGAGCAGGACGCCTATCTCAGCAACATCGACGTCATCGTGTGGCGTCTCTTCAATCTCGCCTTCGATGACGCGCAATTCACCGAGGCGGTGCACTGGTGCGATGTCGGCGGCAAGCGTTTCCCTGCAGACCCTCGCTTCGGCGAGTGCCGCCTGAGCCTCATGTCGACGAAGGCGATGGAGCCGGACGTTCCGGCCGCGTGGCGGCTGGCGGACTCCATAGTAAAGCTCAACCCCGAGTCGTCGCGGCAGTACGCCATCGCGTCGACCCGGATGGGCGTGGCGGCGGTGCTTACGCGGGCGACGCTCACCGATAGCGCGAAACATCTGCTTACGGCGGTGAAGGCTCCTGCCGACATCGACCCGACGAGGGATCTCGAGTACGACCGGGCATATGTGTGGGCACTCGTCGGAGACAAGGCGGCTGCAATAAAATCGCTCTCGATTTTTCTCGCGGCGAACCCTAACGTTGCAGCCGGCTTTAATTCCGATAATAACTGGCGCTGGCGCACGATCGCCGATGATCCACGCTTTCAGCGCCTCGTGACGACCGGAAAGCAGTAGGAATTACGCTATTCGGGTTAGAGGCAGGTCTAATCAGAACTTGGAGGATCCGACGAATGTGGCGTACCTGGATGTCAGCGTGCCTGGCCGTTGCGGCCGGAACACTTTTTATCACTGCGTGTTCGGATAGTAGCAACAGTCCAACCGCACCTGTGGCTCCTGCGGTGCAAGAAAGCATTGTGCCAACCGGCTGTCCGAGCGTTGCGCAGACGACGAACCTGATCACGACGCTCTTTCCCGCTCGCAGCGCTGAGCGCCTCGTCGCCGCGGCGACGTATGCGGTGGTGCTGCTCTACATCAACACGGGACACCTAGCGGACGCGCGGACGCTCGTCTTCCGCCTGCTCGACTTCACCTTCACGCAGTTCAACGCGGGGCGGCTCATCGGCGGGTACTCGCTGGCGACGCGCAGCGCGCTGCTCGCCTTCGAGACGGGGCTCTATTGCACCGTCGGCCTGCCCACCACCGGACTCACGCTGCCGGGTGATCCGAGCAGCGGCGGCACCGTGAACAAGGTGATCTTCCCTAGTACCGTTACGCAGAACGTGGTTACGGGCGATGGCAACGCCGGCGTGCAGATTCCTCCGAACTCGTTCACGGGTCCGGCGGTGCTGGTCACGATCAGCGCGCTGGCACCCACGCCGCCGCTGCACACCACGCTCGATCAGTACGGTCCGTACTACGACATCAAGGTCTCACCCGAAGTCTCGCTGACTTCCAACCTCACCGTTGGGCTTTGTCTCGCGAACGGCGTCGAGATCCCAACCGTATTCCTCGCGCACAATATCTCGCCGACCTCGATCGAAGTGCTTCCTCCGGGCGGCACGATCTCCGGACTGTGCACGACGCAAACGGCATCGCTCGGCGCGCGCCAATTGTTCGATCTCGCGATGCGTGGCGAAGTGAAGCGCGCAGGTTCTGCGCTCGGCGACGCGGTCGCGAGCATGCTGCTTCCGGAGAACGCGTACGCCGGGAGCGGTGGAAAGACCGGTCTCGCGAAAACCTTCAGCCCGTTCGGCGGCGTCGATACGAAAGTGTATCTCAAGACGAATCCGACGCCGTTCCCGGTACAGACTGCGCCAGCCGGCGCTGCGGTTGCAAGTCCGCCTTCTGCGCTCGTCTCGACGCAGCTGGGATCACCGGTGTCGCTCGTTAACGTGGCGTTCTCGGTCACGAGCGGCGGCGGCACGGTCGGCGGCGGCTCGAGCTCCACCGTCGCAACGGGGACCACGGGAATCGCGACGGTGAGCAGCTGGGTGGTCGGCGCGGGTTCGAACTCAGTGCAGGCGGTCGGCACTTTCGCGGATCCGACGGTGACGTTTGCACCGGCGCCCGCAAACTCCGGTTTCCCGCAGAACGTGTCGGTCGAGCCGGCGAACGGCGTCAGCTACGCGGCGACGGGCGGCGACATCGTACCGTACGGCTCGTCGTATCTGTATCTCGATGGACCGCAAGGACACGATCAGGGCTTCGAAGCCGCGAATTTCTCCACCGCACAGTGGAACACGGCGAGCGGTCCGTTCGGCAGCGGTGATCTGAGCGGCACCGTATGCCCGATCAACAGCGAGCCTGGCTTCACGCTCAACCCGTCGTGGGCCGTCGGCACGGACATTCTGTTGCGGAAGACCTTCCCGCTGCCGGCTGGCTGGACCGCGCCGCTCACGATCACGGCGGCGATAGACAACGACATCGCCGTGTACGTCAACGGCAATCCGTTGACGACGCTCCCCTCAGGCGCGCCGCTCTACAGCTTCATCGGTCCTGACGCGGGGAACTACTCGTTCAACGCAAATACGAAACTGATTTCACACGAGAACTGCGCGAACAAGGGCTCACTCACCTTCTCGGTGCCGCTGTCGTACCTGAACGTGGGCGGGAACAACACGCTCGCAATTCGCGCTCGCGATCGCGGATCGGTGAACTATGTCGACGCGAAGGTCTCTCCAGTAGCGCCGCTGCAGTGATGTAGCTCGAGCTTGTGCACTGAATAAAGACGGGGCGTCGCGAAAGCGGTGCCCCGTCTTTGTGTGGGGCAGAGCGAGGAGTACCTGCATGGGAAAATAATTCAACGGATCAGGAGCACGGATGAAGACGGAAAAGGCGAATAATTCTTGAAAGCTGTTTGACTTTCTCCGTTTTTTGTCCGTACCATCCGCTCAATCGTTTCATCCAGCTGTGAACTCTTCCCTGACCGGTGTGCTTCGGGGAAGGAAGGTAAAGTGCTGCTGGCGTCATCACCTTTTAGCGGGAGCCGCGCGCTGCCGGTCTAGTCGATCAGGAAGGGGATGACCAGCGGCGTCGTGCGCGCGCGTCCCGATGGCGTGCGCAGCGGTGGCCAGCGGCGCATCGCGTTGTCCAGCGCGGCGACGCGCGACGCGGCGCGCAGCGGATCGGGCGTATACTCCGTGCAGAAGGCGCGCACGTCGGCGCCGCTCTCGATGATCGAGCCGTTCGAATCGGACGCGATCATTCCGTCCGTTCCCTCGCTCGCGCGATGCTCACGCACCACGTAGCGGCCGTTCTCCAGCAGGAGAATGTCGACGCTCACCCACACCGCGAGCCCGTCCCCATCCATCGAGTCCGCTGACTGCGAGCCGAGCTCCCAGCCGGGAACCGTGAACGACATCCCGTCCGCCGTGACGGCGAGTGGCGCTGCCTCGCCGAGGAGCTGCATCGCCAGCGCGACGGCATCGGGATCGCCGCCCGGGGTAGCCAGTAGCGTTGCCGCGCTCAAGACCGGAGCGCCGCTGCGTGCGGCCGAAGGGCGAGAATCGGGGCCGACATCCTCGAGCATCGTCACCGGATCGACGATGATGATGTCGTCCAGCTCACGCCTCTGCGCCGAATCGGCGTACCGCGCCATGAAGGACAGATCGGGAAGGGCTGGAAGGTTAGAAAGGC
>JBDTXL010000557.1:0-1915 GCA_040006195.1 Gemmatimonadota bacterium
TCATCCTCGACGCCACCGGCACCCAGCTCGGCACCCGCGTCGCCGGTGAGCTCGCGGGCGGCATCACGGGCGCGCCGTCGCGCGCCATCGTCCGCGCGGTCGCGCCATCGGAGCTCGCCGCCGCCGAAACCACCGCGACGCACGAAGTCATGCGCGCGAACGACCCGATGCTCGGCTACCTCGTGCTCGACTCCGCCACCATCGCGGGCAAGACGGAGCGCTACGCCGGTCGCAACGCATCCTCGCTCATCGACGTCAAGGAGATCGAAAGCGCCGTGCGCCGTAGTCTCCTCGCCCAGCGTCTGGAGCATGAGGGGCTGCAGGCCTCGCGCATCAAGGACCTCACGAGCGTCAACCTCGAGATGAAGTCGGAGCGCCTTTCCGATCGCGGGCGCGAAGTCGGCGGCATCGCCAACGCGCTCTTCTCGTATCTGATCGCCTTTCTGCTCTACATGATGCTGGTGCTCTACGGCCAGCAGATCCTGCGCGGCGTCATGGAAGAAAAAACGTCGCGCGTGGCGGAGGTCGTGATCTCGAGCGTCTCCACGGATACGCTCCTCGCCGGCAAGGTGATCGGCGTTGGCGCGGCGTCGCTCACGCAGATCCTGATCTGGGCGATCTCCTCCGCGCTCGTCTTCAAGGGGCGCGGCATCATTCTCGCGCGCTTCGACGTCGTCAACGTGCCCATTCCCATTCCGCACATCGGACTCGGCGTCGCCCTCCTTCTCCTCACCTTCTTCGTCCTCGGCTTCACCTTCTACGCAGCTCTCTTCGCCGCGATGGGCAGCACGGTCACGAACGAGCAGGATGTGCAGCAGGCATCGCTCCCCGTCACGCTGCTACTCGTCGCATCGATCGTGTTCATTCAGCCTATCCTCCTGAACCCCACGAGCACATTCTCGAGAGTAATGTCGTGGCTCCCCTTTTCTGCACCGATCCTCATGCCACTCCGCATGACGATGGTGCAGGTATCGTGGACCGAGCTCGCCGGCACATTAGCGGGCCTGATCCTGGGCTGCGTAATCGCAACCTGGATCGCCGCGCGCATCTACCGCGTCGGGATGCTCATGTACGGAAAACGGCCCACCTTTAGAGAGATGGGCCGTTGGGTGCGTCGGTCAGCCTAAGCTCTCGCGAGACGGTTCACCCCCGCGGGGACGACGGCGGAGTGCGATAGTCCCTCACGCGATCCGTGCGCCGCTTGAGCTCCTGAATCGCAGTCCGCCTGCGTAGCGCCACCCCGAGCACCCCGTTCCAGAGCGCAGCCACCACGGTGAGCAGCCAGCCGATGAGCGAAAGCACTTCCACCGTGCGCACGCGCCACGACATCGTCGCATACCGCGGAAGCTGCAGCGAGCTCTGGTCGCGCTGCTCGACGATGAGTGACACGAGCACCGCAACGCCCGCGATGATGAACACGAGCAGCGCGAGCCACGCGAGGCGGCGCGGCGCAGCACCGGCGCCGGCATAGAGGCGGCTCCGGCGCGCGATCACCAGCGCCAACGTCGTTCCGACGATCCATTGCGCACCGCCCAACAGCGGCACGAGTTGCTCAGAGGTCAGGCGTCTTTCCCCTTGAAGGCTCGGCTCAGCAGGTAGCCGATCGCGCTCGCTATCAGCAGCGTGCGCCCCGGATTCTCCTTCACCTGTCGCTCGAGTCCACGCTTGAACGACGGCATGTCTGCATCACGCAGCCACTCCGCGCTCTTCTCCATCCCGCTCGCAACACGATCCCCGACGTCGGCGACTCGTTCCTTCGTGGTCGCGATCGCATCGTCGAACTTTCCGGAGTCGCTCGAGCGCCCGCGGATTTTGCCCGCACCCGTTTCGAGTTTGTCTGCCAGCGATGTTTTCAGCTGCACAGCTCGCTCACGAATCGTCTCGGTCGATTCCTCGACCTTGTCGTAGACCCGTT
>JBDTXL010000558.1:0-2308 GCA_040006195.1 Gemmatimonadota bacterium
TCAAGGACAACCATCTCGAGGTGGTGGGCGGCGACATCGCGCTCGCGGTACGTCGCGCACGCGAGGGCGCGCGCGAAGGAATTCAGATCGAGGTCGAGTGCGACACGCGAGAGCAGGTGGGGCGCGCGATCGAGGCGGGTGCGGATGTGATCCTCCTCGATAACATGACGCCTGCGGAGATGGCGGTGTGCGTCGAGATGATCAATGGCGAGGCGATCGTCGAGGCGTCGGGCGGGATCACGCTCGGGACTGTGCGTGCGGTGGCGGAGAGCGGCGTCGACTGGATCTCGGTGGGCGCGTTGACGCACTCGGTGCCGGCGCTGGACCTCGGACTGGACTTTCGGCCGCTCGAATCCTGAGCGTGATGGGTAAGCGGCCCATGGTCGTCATCGCCTGATCGGTTTTCGTCACGTTGCCGCTCGCGGCAGCGATAGTGTAAAGATGCTTCCCTTGCCCACCGCGCTCTCGAGCGTCACGTCACCGCCCATCGCGCGCGCGAGATCGCGGCTGATCGCGAGACCGAGCCCCGTTCCCTCGTGCTGGCTCGTGCGCGAGCGGCCGAGCTGCACGAAGGGCTCGAAGATCGCACCGTGCTTCTCGAGCGGTATTCCGGACCCTGTGTCCTCCACTTCGATCATCACGCGAGCATCGGCTGCGAAGCATCGAACGGACACGCGCCCGTCTTCGTTTGTGAACTTGACGGCGTTGGAGATGAGATTAAGCACGACCTGCTCAGCCTTGAGCTGGTCCGCGCGCGCGATGAGATCGGCCGGGCACGACTCGCTCACGAACACGATGTTCTTCGCTAGAGCCTGCGGCTCGACGAGCGGAATCACGGTGTCGAGCATACTCTGCACCCTTACGTCCTCGACTTGGTACTTCACGTGTCCTGCTTCGATTTTGCTGTAATTGAGCAGATCGGTGATGATGCCGAGCAGATGCTGCTGACTGCCGCGGATGCGCGAGAGATAACTGAGCTGCTGTTCGGTGATCGGGCCGCCGATCTCGAGCTCGAGCAGCTCCGCGTAGCCGCCGATCGCGTTGAGCGGCGTGCGCAGCTCGTGCGACATCGCCGCGAGAAACTCACTCTTCGTGCGATTCGCCACCTCCGCCTCGGCGACGCGGCGCGCGTCCGCGATCGCGCGCTCTTGTGCCGCGCGCCGCTCGGTGAGATCGCGCGTCACCTTGGCGAAGCCGATCAGCTCTCCTGCCGGATTGCGGAGCGCGGTGATGACGACGTTGGCCCAGAGCTGCGTGCCGTCCTTCCGTATGCGCCACCCCTCGTCCTCGAAGCTCCCTACCTCGCTCGCAACCTCGAGCTCGTACGCTGGTTTGCCACTGTTGACGTCTTCGACGGGATAAAAGGTCGAAAAGTGGCGCCCGATTATGTCCTTCGCCGCGTAGCCCTTGATGGCCTTCGCGCCCTCGTTCCAGCTCGCAACGATTCCATTGGGATCGAGCATGAAGATCGCGTAGTCCCGCACGCTCTGCACGATCAGGCGAAAGCGCTCCTCGCTCGCGCGGAGCGTCTCCTCGGCCGCGCGGCGATCGGAAAGATCACGCGTGACTTTCGCAAATCCGATGTGGGTGCCGTTGTCGTCGAAGAGAGCGGTGATGATCACGTTCGCCCAGATCAGTACGCCGTCCTTGCGCACCCGCCACCCTTCGTCCTCGAATCTCCCGTCTCGTATTGCGACCTCGAGCTCCATCGGCGGCTTGCCGCGTGCGATGTCCTCCGGCGGATAGAAGATCGAGAAATGCCGGCCGATGATCTCCGACGCCGTGTATCCCTTGAGCCGTTGCGCACCTTCGTTCCAGCTGAGGATGCGGCCGGTCGGATCGAGGGCGAAAATCGCGTAGTCGCGTACGCGATCGACGAGGAGGCGATAGAGCCCGTCGCTCGCCGGGGCGAGGTCGTTGACGGACGCGTGCTCCCCCGTGCTCGTGATCTCTTGCGCGGAAGGCGGGGAGGCGGGGGGAACGGAGTTGGAGTCGTTCAGGAGGGTCACGAGAGTGACATGGTCCGGTGCCAGACTTATTGATGAGCGAAGATGCTGCACAGGATAGGCCGTCGCGCTGCTGCGGATAAGAGCGAGCTTGGAAGTGGCATTCGGCGTGCCGCTAGATTGTACAAATGCATGCAGAAGCCAAGGCGGCCTCGTGAGAATCGTAGCCGGAAAGCACGCCGGCCGCGATCTCGTTTCCCCCCAGGATCGCCGCGTCCGGCCCACGGCCGAGCACGTCCGCGCCGCAATGCTCGACCTGGTGCGCGACGATCTTCTCGACGCGCGCGTGCTCGAGCTCTTTG
>JBDTXL010000559.1:0-13549 GCA_040006195.1 Gemmatimonadota bacterium
CGGACACGCGTCCGTCACCGATGGCGATCGCGATCTCACCAATCGCGGACGCGGCGACCCGATCGGCGAGAGGATCATCGTCGAGGGGCGGGTCATCGATGAGGACGGACGCCCAGTTCGCGACTCGCTCGTCGAGCTCTGGCAGGCGAACGCCGCTGGCCGCTACGCTCACCGCGTCGACCGGCACGACGCGCCGCTCGATCCGAACTTCACCGGCGCGGGACGCGCGATGACGGACGCCGAGGGGAACTATCGTTTTGTGACGATCAGGCCGGGCGCCTATCCGTGGCTCAATCACTCCAATGCGTGGCGCCCCGCGCACATTCACTTCTCGCTCTGGGGGCCGAGCTTTCTCACGCGCCTCGTCACGCAGATGTACTTTCCGGGCGATCCGCTGCTCGCGCTCGACCCGATCTACAACAGCGTTCCCGATCCTCGGGGACGCGAGCGCCTCATCGCCAACTTCGATCTCTCGCTCACCGTGCCCGAGCGCGCGCTCGGCTATCGCTTCGACATCGTGCTCCGCGGACGACACGCCACTCCGATGGAGGCGCGGCATGGCTGAGCTCACCCCCTTCCAGACGGTCGGTCCGTTCTTCGCGATCTGTCTCTGCGAGCCCGGCAGCGCGCGTGTCGCGACCGAGTACGCGACGGGGCGGCGCATCACCATGGATGGCACCGTGAGCGACGGCGCAGGCGCGGCAATTCCGGATGCGCTGGTCGAGATCTGGCAGGCGAACGCCGCTGGCCGCTACGCGCACCCCGACGATCATCAGGCAAAGCCGCTCGATCCGAACTTCACCGGCTACGGCCGCGCGCCCACCGACGATGAGGGACGCTTCTCGATCGAGACGATCATGCCGGGGCGCGTGCCCGGTCCTGGTGATTCGCTCCAGGCGCCGCACCTCCTGCTCGGCATCCTCGCGCGCGGAATTCTCACGCGGCTCGTCACTCGCGTCTACTTCGACGGCGAGCCATCGAATGCCGACGACGCGATCCTCGCGCTCGTCCCTGCCGATCGTCGCGCGACACTGATCGCTCGGCGCGCGGGCGACGATGCGTACGAGCTCGATCTCGTTCTTCAGGGCGACAATGAAACGGTGTTCTTCGATGTCTGAGCGCGCGACATGATCTACGACGCACTCCTGGGCGATCCGGCTGTCGATGAGCACCTCTCCGACGACGCCCACGTCGACGCGATGCTCCAGGTGGAGGAGGCGCTCGCGCGCGCGCAGGCGACGCTCGAGCTGATTCCCGAGAGCGCTGCCGATGTGATCACCGACAGCACGCGCGAAGATGAGTACGACCTCGACTCGCTCGCGGCTGGAGCCGCGAAGGCCGGGAATCTCGCGATTCCGCTCCTGCAGTTGCTCACCGCGAACGCGGCGCTCCGTGATCCGGTGTCTGCGCGCTACGTGCACTGGGGCGCGACCAGTCAGGACATCATCGATACCGCGACTGTCTTGCAGCTTCGTGCAGCGGTGTCGCTCGTCGCGGACTCGCTCGCGCGCGCCGCCGACGCGGCGGCGGAGCTCGCCGAGCGGTACGCGACGACGGTGATGGCCGGCCGCACGTGGCTGCAGCACGCGACGCCGATCACCTTCGGCCTCAAGGCGGCAGGCTGGTTGGCTGCCCTCGATCGCGTGCACGAGCGTGTAGAGTTCGCCCTCGATGACGCAATGTTTCTGCAGTTCGGAGGCGCTTCCGGAACGCTCGCGTCGTACGGTGATCGCGGGCTCGAGCTCACGGCGCTGCTCGCCGACGGTCTGGCGTTGCGCCAAGCCAACATTCCCTGGCACGCGCATCGTGATCGCCTGGCCGATCTCGCCTGCGCGCTCGGCGTCGCCGTCGGCACGATGGGAAAGATCGCGCGCGACATCTCGTTGCTTTCGCAGACCGAAGTCGCCGAGGCATTCGAGCCCCCCGGGGAGGGAAAGGGAGGCTCGTCCGCGATGCCGCAGAAAAGAAATCCAGTGGGCGCCTCGGTTGTGCTCGCGGCATCGATCCGCGTGCCGGGGCTGGTCGCCACGATGCTCGCCGCGATGCCCAACGAGCACGAGCGCGCGCTCGGCGGATGGCAAGCCGAGTGGGAGACGCTGCCGCAGATCGTACATCTCGCGGGCGGCGCTGCGCGACACACCGCCGAGATGCTCGCGGGCCTCGAGATCGACGCCGAGCACATGCGCGCGAACATCGACCTCACGCAGGGAGTTTCGCTTGCGGAATCCGCTTCGATGGCGCTCGCCGAGCGCATAGGGCGGTTCGATGCCCATCGGATAATCGGTGACGCGAGCAGGCGAGCGAGTGCCGAGCATCGGCCCCTCACGGATGTGCTTGCGGAGGCGCCGGATGTCATGAAGCATCTGAGTCGCGAGGAGATCGCGCGGCTGCTCACCCCCGGAAATTATCTCGGCTCGAGCGCCACCTTCATCGCGGACGCGCTCGCCGCCCACGCGACGTATCGCGATGTCAATTGAGCTGCTCGCACTGAGGATCCCATGACGATCAATGAGAAGTCCGACGATTCCCACGCCGCCGGCATGGCTGTACGCCGCAAGGTACTCGGCGACGCACACGTCGATCGTGCGGTTGCGGCGACGACCTCGCTCACGGAGGATTTCCAGTCGCTGATCACCCGCTATGCCTGGGGCGAGATCTGGACACGCCCCGGCCTCGACGTGCGCGCTCGGCGCGTGCTGGTGATCGGCACACTCGTCGCGCTCTCGCAGTGGGAGGAGCTCGCCCTGCACGTGCGCGCCGCGCTTTCGTCCGGCGATCTGTCCGCGAACGATGTGAAGGAGATCGTGCTTCAGCAGGCGATCTACTGTGGCGTTCCCGCATCGAACGCCGCCTTTCGCATCGTGAGCGATGTGATCGCCGAGGTCAACTCCACCACGCGCACGCGATGAAGCGGTGAAGCGAGAGAAAACGCAGGTTGGCATCATCGGTGCGGGGCCAGCCGGCCTCATGCTCTCGCACCTTCTCGCGCGCGCCGGCATCGACTCGGTGATCGTCGAGCGCCGAGGCCGTGAGTACATCGAAAAGCGCGTGCGCGCGGGGGTGCTCGAGCAGGGAACCGTGCAGCTGATGCGCGACACCGGCCTCGGCGAGCGCATGGATCGCGAGGGACTCGTGCATCGCGGGATCTCGCTGCGTTTCGAGGGCCGCGATCATCGCATCGCCTTCGACGAGCTTACCGGTGGCAGCACGATCACCGTGTATGGCCAGCAGGAGGTGGTGAAGGATCTGATCGCCGCGCGAATCGCCGCCGGCGCGCGTCTCCACTTCGAGGTGGACGATGTGAGCGCGCACGACGTGAGCACGAGCGCCCCAACGCTCCGCTACACGGTCGCTGGCGAGGAGATCGAGCTCGAGTGCGACTTCGTGGCTGGCTGCGATGGCTTTCACGGCGTGTCGCGCGATGCGATTCCTGCCGATCATCTCGTGCGCTACGAGCGCGAATACCCCTTCGGCTGGGTCGGTATCCTCGCGAACGTCGCTCCGTCATCCGAAGAGCTGATCTACGCGTCCCATGATCGTGGTTTCGCACTCCACAGCATGCGCTCGCCTACGCTCACGCGCCTCTACGTGCAATGCGATCGTGGCGATACACTCGATGATTGGCCCGACGATCGGATCTGGGAAGAGCTGCATCTCCGCCTCGCCACCGACGACGGCTTCGCGCTGAGCGAGGGTCCCGTAGTGGAGAGGGCGATCGCATGGATGCACTCCGTCGTCACGGAGCCGATGCAGTACGGCCGCCTCTTCCTCGCCGGGGATGCCGCGCACATCGTCCCCGCGACGGGAGCGAAGGGGCTCAACCTCGCCGTCGCGGACGTGTGCGTGCTCTCGAGCGCGCTCGACTCCTGGTATCGCACCGGATCGCCCGCCGCCTTCGCGTCGTATTCGGAGACGTGTCTGCGTCGCGTCTGGCGCGCGCAGCACTTTTCCAACTGGATGACCACGATGCTTCACCGCTTCCCCACCGACGATGCATTCCAGCGGAAGCTGCAGATCGCGCAGCTCCGCTGGGTGTCGTCATCGCGCGATGCCGCGGCGAGTTTGGCCGAGAACTACGTCGGGATCGCGGCCGTATGAACGAAACGACGGCGCTTCAGAGTTTCCTCGAAGCCATCGAAAGCGGTGTGGTCACGCTCCCCGCCTTCGCCCGAACGCTCGGCATCGATCTCGGGGAATTCGGCGAAGCGTCGGCGACCTTCAGACTCGTCACGGATCCCGATCGCCACGGCAACGTGATGGGCACCCTGCACGGCGGCGTGCTCTCCGCGCTCGCTGACACCGCGATGGGCTTCGCCTTCGCGACGACGCTCGCGGTCGGCGAGTCGTTCGCCACGCTCGAGATCAAGGTGAACTTCCTGCGTCCCGTGTGGATCGCGACACTCACGGCTGCCGCACAGGTGGTGCATCGCGGCAAGACGACGGGCCTCGTCGAGTGCAGAGTGACCGATGAGCGCGACCGGCTCATCGTACACGCTACGAGCACCTGTCTCGTGCTTCGTGGCGAACAGGCGAGAGGCCGCGGACTGGGAGACAGACAGCGAGGCTAGCTTTTGGGATGCACTCGTCAGCCGTGTTTCTTCAAACGCTCGCACTTGTTCTTGGCACCGCGGCGCTGACGACGGTCATCTTCCATCGCCTCAGGCAGCCGGTCGTCTTCGGCTACCTGATCGCGGGGCTCCTCGTGGGGCCGAGCGTGCCGTTGCCGATCGCCGCCGATCCCGAGATCGTGCACACACTCTCAGAGCTCGGCGTCATCCTGCTCATGTTCGCGCTGGGCCTCGATTTCAGCCTCGGACGCGTGCTCCAAATCGGCGTCGGTGCGGGACTCGCCGCTCTCGGAGAGACCACGCTCATGATGGGCATCGGCTTTCTCGTCGGGCATCTCCTCGGCTGGACGACGATCGAGAGTTTGTTCACCGCGGGAATCGTCGCCATCTCGAGCACGACGATCATCAGCAAGGCATTCGTCGAGCAGCGAATTCGCGGGCGCATCACGGAGATCGTCTTCGGCATCCTCATCGTCGAGGACCTCATAGCGATCCTGCTCGTCGCGGTGCTCACCGCGGTCGCGGCGGGAGGCGGACTCACGCCCGAGGACATTGGGCTCACCGTGGTGCGCCTGGCGACCTTCCTGATCGCGCTGGTATCGATCGGCCTTCTCGCGATCCCGCGCTTCATGCGGCTCGTGATCAAGCTCGGGAGCGATGAGACGACGCTCGTTGCTGCGGTCGGCGTGTGCTTCGCGTGCGCCTTTCTTGCGCTGTCGTTCGGCTATTCAGTCGCCCTGGGCGCCTTCATCGCCGGCTCGCTCGTTGCGGAATCGGGGGAGGGAAAGGCAGTCGAGCATCTCGTCCATCCCGTGCGCGACATGTTCGTTGCGATCTTCTTCGTCTCGGTCGGCATGCTGATCGATCCTGCCGTCGTCATGCAGCACTGGGTTGCGGTGCTCGTGCTCGCGCTGGTCGTCATTGTCGGCAAGGTCGTCGCGGTTTCCGTGAGCACCTTCCTCACGGGGAAGGGGCTTGGAATGGCGGTACAGAGCGGAATGACGCTGGCGCAGGTGGGGGAGTTCTCCTTCATCATCGCCGCGATCGGACTCGCGAACGGCGCCACGCGGTCGTTTCTCTATCCGATCGCCGTCGCGGTGTCGGCGCTCACCACGCTCACGACGCCATGGCTCATACGCGCGGCATCGCCCGTGACGCTTTTTCTCGATCGCAAGCTTCCCGCGCGCGTGCAGACCTTCGCCGCGCTGTACGGCACATGGGTCGAGCAGATGCGGAGGGATCCGGTGGACGTGACCGAGCGCTCGCGAACGCGGCGGCTGATGCAGGTGCTGTTCGTCGACGCCGCGCTCCTGCTCGCGATCGTCATTGGTGCGGCTGCCGAGATCGGACGCATCGGGCCGCTGCTCGAGCGGTGGGTCGGCATTGACGAGTCGGCGATCCCCACTGTCGTCACGCTCGGCGCCGTCGCACTCGCGGTGCTCCCGCTCGTCGGCATCGCGCGCACGGCTCGTCAGCTCGGCTACGCGCTCGCCATTCGCGCGATGCCCGCCGCGCGCATCGGCCTCGTCGACTTCGCCGCGGCCCCGCGCAGCGCGCTGCTCGTCACGCTGCAGATCGCGATCATGCTCAGCATTATCATTCCGCTCGTCGCGATCACGCAGCCGTTCGTCACTGCGACACCCGGGCTGCTGACGCTCGCGGCCGTCGTGCTCGTGCTCGGCGTCGCGTTCTGGCGCAGCGCGCAATCGCTGCACGGACACACGCGCGCGGGCGCGGAAGCGATCGTCGCCCTCCTCGGCGAGCAGATGACGATCGACACCGAGCCAGACGCGGTGAGCCAGGCGATGGCGAAGATCGATCTCGTATTGCCGGGGCTCGGCACGCCAGTCGCAATCCAGCTCGGCGACGGAAGCGCTGCGATCGATCACTCGCTCGCGAGCCTCAACCTGCGCGGCCGGACGGGAGCGACGGTGCTCGCGATCGTGCGCGCGGGCGAGCAGGTGCTGGTCCCTCGCGGACGCGACGTGCTGCGCGCGGGCGACGTGCTCGCGGTCGCCGGCAGCGCCGATGCGGTGGCTGCGGCGCGTGCGCTCATTGATGAGGTGCGGGAAATCGCGCGGGTGTCGAATGGCAGGTGATGGCGTTGGTTTCGTCGCGGACGACATACCGCGTGTCGGCTTGTGTGTTCGCTGTACCAATGTGCGCATCGTGGAGAGCCGCCGTGGATCGCGTTTCTACCGCTGCCAGCTCGCCGATATCGACCCCGCATTCGTACGGTACCCGCCGCTACCGGTGGTTTCGTGCCCGGGATTCGCGTTAATGTCGGAGGCCGCCCCGCCTGGGGGCAGCTAACCCTCATGCGTAGCAATCAATACCCAGCCGGTATCCGTATAGTGTGCTACGTTAGGGGAACAGGAGTTTTCAGAATCGTGGTGATCGCGCATCTCCACGCATTCATCTATCGACATTCGGGTCAGCGACTCTCGCCGCTCCCTCTCTGCCGTGATGTGGGTGTTCCCATTCGGCAAGAAAGGGGAAGACATGACTCTCAAGCTCAAGCCGCCGCCGGCGATTGCGCGCCCGGCAACCGCGAATTTGCTTCTCGCTGCGCTCGCTCCCGACGATCTCACCCTCATCTCGGCCCAGCTCGAGTCCGTGACGCTCACGGTGCGTGAGGTGCTCTACGAGCCGGGCGTCGCGATCGAGCACGTCTATTTCCCGACGACGGGGTGCGTGTCGATGATCCACGGGACCACCGACGGCTCAGTCGAGGTCGGAACGATCGGCATGGAGGGATTCGTCGGCGTACCCGTACTCCTGCGCGCCGAATCCGAGCCGACGCGTGCGCTGGTGCAGGTACAAGGAGAAGCGTATCGCATTTCCGCGAACGCCTTGATGCAAGTCGTATCGGAGAGCAAGCACATGGAGCGCATCTTCCTGCGCTATGCGATGGCGCTCTTCAATCAAGTCGCGCAGTCCGTGGCCTGCAATCGACTCCATTCGCTCGAAGAGCGCTGCGCGCGCTGGCTTCTGATCACGCACGATCGCGTCGATGGCGATGAATTCAAGCTCACACAGGAATTCCTTTCCTACATGCTCGGCGTGCATCGCCCCGCAGTGACGCTCGCAGCGGGGATCCTGCAGGAGGCGGGCATGATCCGCTACTCGCGCGGCAACATCGTCGTCATCAATCGCCCGGGGCTCGAGGACGCGTCGTGCAGCTGCTATCAGGCAACGCGCGACGACTACGCGAAGCTTTCGAGCTAGCGCGCATGGCCGGTACGAAGAACGGGAAGGGCACGCATCTCTCCCTCGGCTCCGCCGACAGCGCGCCCCGCGCTCGTGCTCGAGTCGCTCACTCGCGCGGAGAATCCCACCTCGCGGCGGATGATATCGAAGAGCTCCGCGTCGCCATCGAGCGCTCGCTCTGTGAAGGCGACGTGACCATCTCGCGGGAAATCGCGATCGACGACGATCTGCGCAAATCGATTCGCATTGCCTGCGCCAAGGCGCGGTTGCAAGGCGTGCGTGCCGAGCACGTTCTCATCGATGTCAAGCAGATCTGGATGTCGATTCCGTCGATGCTCTCGACGCGCACAGCCGAGCGACTCAGCGACATCGTGAGCACGTGTATAGATGAGTACTATAAGGATCGCGACCAACTGCCGTCCTGATCAGCAACGCACCGTTTCTTGCTACACAACCCACTCGTGGAAAAGAATCGCGTCGCATGGGACGATCATCGTGCGCGTGAACGGCGAGAGAGAGCGCCCCGTGGAGCTCAGTTGTCCAGCAGTCAAGCAATTAACCGACGAACGATTCGCGACGATGCCGGCGTGCTCTGGCAGATCGCCGAGTATGACGCGCGCGACGTCCCGGGCGCAATGGCCGCCACCTGTCTGATCTTCGATAGCCAGTCGATCTGCCGCCGCTTCTGGAACTATCCCGCCCACTGGCTCGAGCTGGGCGACGACACGTTGCTCGGCCTGATGAGTCAGCCGCGAGAGGGCGCCGCCTGACCCACGCGCGTCAGCCTCACCGTACCAACGTTATCTTTCCGGTGTGACTTACTCCCCGCCGCACCGCTTCCGCACCTCGATAGTCATCTTCCTCGAGGTATTCGCGCTCGCGGCATGCGGCATCAGCGCGGAGAGCGGTGGGAGCGCGTACCGCGGCGTGATGCTCGGCAAAGCGGTGCCGCGCCCGAGCTTCACGCTCACCGACACGCACGGGCAGCCGTTCGATTTTCGCGCGCAGACCGACGACACAGTCACGCTCCTCTTCTTCGGCTATCTGAGCTGTCCCGACGTCTGCCCCGTTCACCTCACCAACATTGCGACCGTCATGCGCGGTCTGCCGTACGATGTCACCGGGAAGGTTCGCGTCGTATTCGTGACGACGGATCCCGCTCGGGACACACCGGAGAAGCTGCAGGCATGGCTCGCTGGATTCGACCCGTCGTTCGTCGGACTCCGCGGAACTCCGGAGCAGATCAAGGCCATCGAGAAGATGGTCGACGTCGCACCGGCGGTGGCGGCCGCGCCCGACTCCGCCGGCGCCTACGAGGTTGGGCACGCGGCACAGGTGCTCGCCTTCACGCGCGATGACAGCGCCCACGTCGTTTATCCGTTCGGCACGCGACAGGCCGACTGGGCGCACGATCTCCCGCTGCTCGCGAAGGTGAAGTGAGCGCATGAGCGTGCAGTGGTGGTGCTCAGCCCGCGGCATACCGTGGCGCTGGAGCTGGCAGGCATATCCGGGTGTGTGGATCGCGGTACTCGCTCTCGGCGCGGCGTACGCTCACTGGTCGCGACCGAACGGTCGAACCACGTCGCACGCGAACGCGGTGAGCCAGGGCCGACGCGTGGGCGGATGGATCGGTGTCGCGCTCGTCTGGGCCTCGCTCGACTGGCCCGGTGGCCCACTCGGCACCGGCTACCTCGCGAGCGTCCACGCCGCGCAATTTCTCGCGCTCGCGATGATCGCGCCGCCGCTGCTCCTTCGCGGTATCGACGGTGATCGCGTGCGGGTTTTTCTCGCGCACAATGGCATTGCGGCGAAGATCATCACCGCCGTGACGACGCCGCTCTTCGCAATGCTCGCCTTCACCATCGTGATGCTGGCGACGCACGCACCCGGTGTGGTCGACACGCTCATGCGCTCGCAGCTCGGCGCTTTCGCGCTCGATCTCGCGTGGTTCTCGTCGGGACTCACATTCTGGTGGCCCGTGGTGATCGACGTTCCGCTCCGCGATCGCTTCGGCCCACCGATGCGCATGCTCTACCTCTTCGCGGGAACGCAGGCCCACCTCTACCTCTCGATGTGGCTGCTGCTCGCCGAATTCCCCGCCTACGGCATCTATGAGCTTGCCCCGCGGGTCACCGGCTTGTCCGCCCTGGAAGATCAACAAGTCGCTGGTGGGCTGCTGCTCACGATAGGTGGCACGTACGTGCTCGCGGTGATCTCCGTGCTCTTCTTCCGCTGGTTCGCGGAGCCGCAGTCAGAAGCGTGAGAATTTCGTAACGCGGCGTGACGGCCATTCGTCGATGTACAGCGACTCCGGAGGTCAGGAGCGCCTCGACCACGGGCCCAAATGTCCGACCCAGCAACGGCAGCCGAACCGACGTCGCGTTCCGTAGCAATCCTGGGCGCCGACGCGCTTCTCGTCGCGCTCCCGTCAACGCCAACGCAACTCGCCAACGCGTGTTTTGCGGGCGGCTTCGCCGAGGTGTTTCCGGCGACGTGGGGCGATGAGCTGATTGCCGCCGGCTGCCTCGAACAGCTCGAGAGCCGCACGGGACCCGCCATCTTCTGCGCCTGCCCGCTCGTCGCCGAGCAGCTCCGGGGAGCGACCGAGCTCCGTCGCTTCATCGTTCCGCTCATCTCTCCGCCCGTTGCCGTCTCGCGCTACCTGCGCGCACTGTTTCCGGGCGACGATCTCCGGATCACGTACGTCGGCGATTGCCCGGGCGCCGATGATGCGACGATCGACGAGCGCCTCTCACCGCACGAACTGCTCGCCAACCTCGCGAAGCGCGGGATCATGCCTGTCACGCAGCGCCCCGATCTCGGAGCGCATGCCGCGCACGATCGCCGCCGCTTCTACTCCATTCCGGGCGGAGTTCCGTCGCCGCAGTGGCTCGGCGCGCAGTGGCCCAAGCGAACGCTCGTCGACGTGCACGCCGGCGACGCACTCGCGAATCTCGCGAGCCAGACGACGACGCGCGGCAACACGCTCATCGACTTCGCGCCGCATCTCGGCTGTGCATGCGCCGGCGCAGTCGGCGGCTCGAGCGCTCAGGATGCGCGCAAGGCGGTCGTCGCATTGGAGCCGCCGCGCGCCGACAGCGAGATCATCGATGGGGCCATCCGCGTCGAGGTGTCGACCGCGACCGCGGCAGATCGCCACGCCACCGACGTCACCTGGAACGACTTTCTCGCGGCGCTGCCCGCGGCACTCGCCATGCACCCCGAGGGACACACCGGCTCGATCTCGCAGTCGACGTCGCGCACCGCGCCGCGCCGCGCGCTCCAGCGAAAGGCTGCGCTGCCGCGCGCGTACATGGCTGCGCGACAGCATGCGCGCCGCGAGCGTGTCGCCCCTGTTCACGCGGGCACGACGCAGGAGCTCAAACACGCGGTGCGCCCGCTGTCGGATTCCCCGCGTACCTCTGCCTCCACCGAAATCACCGGCGCGCGCGTCGAGATCGAGTCGCGCCGCGAGGAGATCACGTCGGCGCGTCCGAGCGCGTGGGTCGCGCGTCGCGCGTCGCACGAGGGGATGACGGGGCCGCGCACTCCCGCGCTGCAGCGCTCGGGGCTGGCCGCCGCCGATCGTTGGCTGCTCACAGGGCTCATGCTCGCGAGCAGCGTGCTCGTTGCGGTCCTCACGAGCGCGCTCACCGTGCGCGGGATCGGGCGCTCGGGCGCACCACTCGACGCTCCGGTAATTGCCGCGCGCGCGGATACAGCGTTGCCCGTCGCGGGCGCGTCCCTGCCAGCGGTGCGCGACACGACGCCGATCGTGCGACCGCCGCGCGGAAACGACGCGGTCGTCGTCGCTACCACATTGCGTGTCGACAGTGCACCGCAGCACGAGGACGGCGGCTCGGTCGCCGCGCCGCCACCAGGGTCGCCGCGCCTCTCGCCGATGCCCGCGCGCGAGAAGGCGCCGGCCGCGCACGTCGCGCTCGCGCCAACGCAGAAGCGCGAGACCCCGCGGGCGGTACGGCGCTCGATCTCGGTGGCGGAGCACGTGCGCGCGATGCCGGTCACGCGCGACCCCGTCACGCGCGATCCGGTCACCGCACCACCCAGCGCGCAGGCGCAGATCACACAGAGCAGCGCACCGCCAACTCCGGCGAGTCCGCCGCTCGCCGCGGCGGCCGCCGCACCCGCACCCGCCGCGAACAACGCGCAATTCCTCGAGGAGCTGCGCGCGATCCACGCCGAGATCGACGCTCGCAAGCGACACATGGACTCGCTTACCGCGTCGCTGGACTCGCTCAAACGCGTGAAGCCCGAGTAGGGTCCCGCATCGCGCTTCGAGCATGCGCTGGCCGATCGTTCCACTCTTCCCGGGGTATTCCTATATTCAAAGGAACACCAAACTTTCCGGCGGAGATGACATGCAGGCAATTCGTGCGACAGTCGTAGGCGCGGCACTTCTCGTGAGCACGGCGATCGGTGCGCAGGGCTCCGGCGGCGTCACACCCAAGAAGCACGTCAACGCGTCCAGGCCCGCTACGCACGCGCCGAAGTCAGCGACCGTCGCGGCCGCGCCCGCAGCGCCGTCGGCGGACGTGACGGTCAACGAGTTCATGTCGTACGACGCCGCCGCGAAGACAGTCAAGCTCAAGCTCAATGCCGCGCACGGCTCGAACAACGGCGGGATGAACTTCAACGGCGGCTTCAGCGGCAACGCGACGATCACCGTTCCCGTGGGCTGGTCTGTGAGCTGGCTCTTCACGAACGAAGATGCCATTCCGCACTCGGCGATCGTACTTCCCAACAAGATGCCGTTCCCCGCGCAGCCGCAGGATCCCGCGATCCCGCGCGCGTACACTGCCGATGTCGGCGGTGGGCTCTCGACCGGCAAAACCGACGCGACGACGTTCAAGGCGTCGCCGGCCGGAGACTATGTCATCGCGTGCGGCGTTCCGGGGCATGCGCCGAGCGGGATGTGGATTCGCTTCACGGTTTCGGCAGACGCGAAGGTTCCGGCGTACGCCACCAAATGATGCACGGCGGCCGCGCGCTGTGAGCGTCTCGAGCGCTCGCTAGCGTGCGGCTGCGCACCAAGCTCGAGATCGTATCCGCGTGCGTGGTCGTTCCGTGCGCTCTCGAGCTTCTTTCGGCCAAACGATCGTTTGCGTGGCTCTCGCGCATTTCTGCGGGCGGTGAGAGCGTGGCGCCTTCGCTGCTGGCCTTCAACGTCGATCGAATTCTCCATCGCGCGCCCTGGTTCTGGCGCCACAGCTGCCTGCGCCGCGCCGCGGTGCTCACCTATCTGCTGCGCCGCGGCGGGCACGATGCCAGCGTCGTGATCGGAGTGCGGCGCAGCGGGGAAGGTGCGCTCGAGGCGCACGCCTGGCTCGCCTGCGATGGTCACGATCCCTTCCTCGAGCCTTCGGACTCGATCGGCACCTTCCAGCCGCTCGGTCGCGCGTAGCGCTGCTATCTTTCGGTCTTCCTCTCTTCCGGCGCGAGCATGGATCGTCTCAAGCAGCTCCACGACGCGGGCCAGTCCATCTGGCTCGACTTCATCGATCGCTCGCTGCTCCGGAGCGGCGAGCTCGCACGTCGCATCGCTCGCGACTCGCTCACGGGGATGACCTCGAATCCGACGATCTTCGAGAAAGCGCTCGCGGAGGGGCATGCATACGATTCGCAGCTCGCGGGCGCATCGCCCGAGCTCAGCGCGTGGGAGCTGTTCGAGCTGGTCGAGACGGACGACGTCCGCGCTGCCTGCGACGTCTTCCGCTCGGTGCACGAGAAGAGCAGGGGAATCGACGGCTACG
>JBDTXL010000560.1:0-3366 GCA_040006195.1 Gemmatimonadota bacterium
ACACAACGTTCCATGGCGCGACGAGGCGGCGGGCCGGAGGAAGCGCCGCGAGAATTCCGCGGCCGTACGCCTTGGTGATCGCCCGAGGATCGCATAACACCACCGCACCCCTGTCGGTTCCGGTGCGGATCAGCCGCCCGAAGCCCTGCTTGAGGCGCAGTGTCGCGTGCGGCAGCATCAGCTCCTTGAAAGAGTCGCCGCCGCGCGATTCGATCGCCTCGCTGCGCGCCGCCGTGAGAGGCTCGGTTGGCACGCGAAAAGGAAGCTTGGCGATGACGAGCCCGCGCAGCGCCTCTCCCGCGACATCGACCCCCTCCCAGAAAGACGCGGTGCCCAGCAGAATCGCTCGTCCCGACTCCCGGAAACGGCGCAGGAGAACGTCGCGCGGCTCCTCGCCGTGGACGACGAGCGGCCACCGCTCGCCGATCCCGCGCGCACGCAGCTCGCGCGCGACCTCGCGCACATCGCGATGGCTGGTGAAGAGCGCGAAGAGTCCGCCGTCGGCAGCCGCTGCCAGCTCGGTGATCGCGGTGATGACAGCGCGCAGATGCGCGGCGGGATCGATGTTCGGTGCGGGAAAGTCCGTGGGGACGGCCAGCATCGCCTGGCGCGGATAGTCGAACGGCGATGGAAATACCGCGCTCGATGCTTCGAGCGTATCGTCATCGAGGCCGAGCTGCGCGCGCACGAAGGCGAATCGATCGCCACTCGCCAGCGTCGCACTCGTCACGACGGCGGTGGTCATGCGCTTGAAGAGGTCTTCTCGCAAGATCGGCGCGATGTCGAGCGGCACCGCGGTCGCGGCGACGTTGCGATCGCGGCCTCGCACCTCGAGCCAGCGCACGAGCGAGGCCTCGTCCCCCGGCGCAGGGACGAGCGCGCGCTGCAGCGCGTCGCCCGCGCTCTCGAGGCGCCGGGCGACGCCGCGAATCTCGGAGAGGAGGGACGCGACGCCCTCGCGCGGCGGCCCGTTCGCCTCCATTCGCTCGCGCACGAGACGAAGTCCGTCCTGCAGCAGTGCCAGCTCGCGGAGGAGTGCGCCGAGCGACTCGCCGAGGCCGCCCTTCCAAATGGGATGCTCGCCGAAGCTCGATGTGAGGCGCACGACCGGCTCATTCGACAGCTGCAGATATTGATCGAGATAGTCGAAGACGAGCGTCGCGCGGTCGCGGGCATTGTGGACCGCCGGCGCGAGATTCGACTGGAGCAGATCGAGGCTCGCGGTGCTCATCAGGTCTCTCTGCGACTCGAGCTTGTTCGCGAGCGCGGAGAGAAGTCCCTTGCCGCGGCGCTCGAGCCGCGCGAAGAGTCGCTGCAGCCCGCGGTTGGTGACGGTCGTGCCGAGGTGCGACGAGGCGGCCTCTTCGAGATGATGCCCCTCGTCGATGATGAGGCGCTGATAGGCGGGAAGCACCGCGGCGTCGGCCCAGTTCTGCTGCGCACGTCGAACCGCGAGATCGCTCAACAGCAGATGATGGTTGACGACGATCACATCCGCCTGCGCCGCCGTCCGTCGCGCAGCGAAGAGGAAGCACTTGTCGAAGAACGCGCACTTGAGGCGAAGGCAGAGATCGGACTCGGCGGCGACCTCATCCCAGAGCTCGGATCTGGGCGGCGTCGCGAGATCGGCGAGCGAACCGTCCTCGGTGCGCTCGGACCACTCGCGAATCGCTTCCAGCCCATCCGCGGCTCCCTCGGCGAAGAGACCGGCAGCGGCGCTTGACGCCTGCTCCAGACGATAGAGGCAGAGATAATTTCTCCATCCTTTCAGCAGCGCAAAGCGCACCGGTTGATCGGTGAGCGCGTCGCGCAGAAATGGAAGATCCTTGCCGACGAGCTGCTCCTGCAGGTTGATCGTGTTGGTCGACACGACTGTGCGCTCTCCATTCGCGGCCGCCCAGCGGAGTGCCGGCAGGAGATAGCCGAGCGACTTCCCTACTCCGGTGCCGGCTTCGAGAAGCGCGATCCCGCCTTCGTTGTAGAGCGTGGCAATCGCGCTCGCCATCTCGCGCTGCGCAGGACGATCCTCGTAGCGCACGAGCATCGCGGCGATCGGACCGTCGGGGCCGAGCGCGTGCGCGACGTCGCTCGCCTCGATCGGCACCACGACCCTGGCTCTCGGCACCTCCACGACGACGTAGATGTCGGTCGCATCGTTGTCGATGATCCCGAAACCGATGCCGCCATCGTGCAGCCGCGCGGCGACGGAGAGATCCGCATCCGACGGCTCGAGCAGCCCCGACGGATGATTGTGCACGAGCATCTCCCCGCGCTCGGCGACCGCTGGCAGCGCGAGCACGCTCTGCACATCCCCGCGCGCGACGACACGCGCCGTGCGCACGACGCCATTCTCGTCGAGCGTTGCCACGAAACACACTTCGCGGCCGCCCGCGAGACGGATCGCCGCGCGCATCCCCGCGGCAGCCGTCGGCGCGAGCCGCGACTCATCGGCGCCGTTCGCCTCGTCGTAGCGCGGCGAAGGCTCGCGGGCGGCGAGCGGGCTCACGTCTTGAGCGGCTTCTTCTTCGCCGCAGGGAAGAGGACGTTGTTCAGGATCAGGCGATAGCCCGCCGAGTTCGGATGCAGCGAGAGATCCGTCGGCGGATTTCCGATCGCGTGCTGCGGATCTTCCGGATCGTGGCCGCCGAGGTACGTCCAGCTTCCCTTTCCATAGTCGCCGTGGATGTACTTCACCCAGGGCGCCCCCGCCTCCTCAGCGAGGATCGTATCGCCCGGCTTGAGCGTTCGCCGCATGAAGCTCGTCGTGACCCCGTAAAAATCGGGGATCACACTGCGATGATCCTGCACGAGCATCGACGCGACGGGATCGAACTTCGCGCTGAAGGCGAAGAGCGTGAAGGTGCCGAGCGGCTGGCGGCGGCCCGGGACGTTCGCCTGATGCCCGTCGATGTCACTCATTGCGCTCACGTACGGCGACGGCTCGATGTGCGCGTCGCGGAAGGCGAAGGTGCGCGTCCAGTCGAGCTTCACATCCGCGTGCTCGTCCATCGGAGTGCCGTCGGCAAAGACGCTCGCGATATCGACGTGCTCCCCCGCGATCGCGAGCTCGAGCGTTTCGGTCGCGCCGCACATCGCGAAGAGGAATCCGCCGTTCTGCACGTACTGACGCAGATGCTCGGCGACGTCCTTCTTGAGCGCAGGGATGTTCGGAAAGCCGAGCGCCTTCGCGGTCGCGAGCTGGCGATCCTGCTGCTCGGCGAACCATGGAGCCCCGCGATATGAGATGTAGAACTTATTGAGCTGGCCGGTGAAGTCTTCGTGAAAGAGATGGATCCAGTCGTACTTCGCCAGCTCGCCGTGCTCGACCTGATCGTCCCACACCGGCGTGTAGGGAATGCCCGCGTA
>JBDTXL010000561.1:0-2629 GCA_040006195.1 Gemmatimonadota bacterium
TCTTGAGGGGGTGGTGCCGCAAGGCGTCGCGGTTCGAGTCCGCGTCAGGGCATGATCGTCATTACTGCAGAACGCCAGCGTAGCTCAGTGGTAGAGCACTCGATTCGTAATCGAGCGGTCGTCAGTTCAATCCTGACCGCTGGCTCTCGAGGGATCAAACCGGACGATCAAAGGCGCCTTCGCAAATGCGGGGGCGTTTTTTCATACGCCACTTCCGCGCGCCAGCCGCCCCTCGAGATGCTTCCGCACATCCGGCCATTCCGCCGCCAGGATGCTGAACATCACCGAATCCCTCACGCTCCCATCCCTCCGCGCTCGATGGTGCCGCAGCACACCATCCTTCTTCGCGCCGATCCCTGCGATCGCCTTCTGCGATGCGAAGTTGAAATTGTCGGTCCGCAACCCGACGACCTTGCATCCCAACTCATCGAACGCGTGCGCGAGAAGCAGCAGCTTGCACGCGCTATTCACGTGCGATCGCTGCCAACGGCGCGCGTACCACGTGTAGCCAATCTCGACACGATCGATGTCCGCGAGCACGTCGTGATAGCGCGTGCTGCCGATTATCTCGCCGCTCGAGAGTTCGCGCACCACCCATGGCAGCATGTGTCCAGCCGCCTGACCGTCGAGCGCCTCGCTCACGTAGTCGTCCATCCCACCTGGCTCCGGCACCGAGGTGAACCAGAGCTCCCAAAGCTTTCCGTCGGCGCTGGCGGCGCCGAGAGCACTGGCGTGCGCGCGCTCCATCGGCTCGAGGCGAACACCATGGTCTTCCAGCGTGACTGGGGCGAGCGTGATCATCGAGTCTCCGTCCTAGCACGAGTTCCGCATAGCAATATCGCCGAATTTGCGGCGATCGGCTCGGGTCGTCATTTCCGAAGAAGCCGCCGCGGTCGATTGCATAAGTCGATACGGATAAGGAATTCGTTGCCTCGAGCCTGCGCAATCCTTAGGTTGTTCGCGTCTCAGCCGTTCCGAGCCTTCGAAATCAATGATGCATCACGCGTCCCCTGTCGAACGAAACGTTAGCTCAGTGCCGCGATGACTGACTTGCGATCGGGATCCGCAGACCGTCGCGCGCCGGCGGGCGCACGCGGGCCACGCCCCGCGGGCGTGCGGCTCAGCACCGTGCAACGAATCGGCGCGACCGGCGGCATCGCCTTCATCGTGCTGCTCCTCGGAATGCTCACGTTCGACGGGATCGCGAGCATTCGCAACGCGCGCAGGATCGTCACCGACAAGCACCGCGTGATCGAGGCCACGCAGGCGACGTTGCTGGATGTGACGAACGCCGAAACAGGGCAGCGCGGATATCTCCTCACGAGCGATGAGCGTTACCTCAGCCCGTATCATGCCGCGCTCCTGTCCATCACCGCCGACACGACGCGCCTTCGTCGCCTCACCGGCAACGATGCGGAGCAGCGGCAGCAGCTCGATTCCCTCGCGAGGCGGGTCGACTTCAAGCTCGGTGAGCTCGCCGAGACGATCCGGCTCTCGCACGCCGGGCGTCGGGATTCCGCATTGGCACTGGTCAAGTCGAACCTCGGCAGGAATGCGATGGACGACATTCGTGCGACGCTGCGCGAGCTCGCAGGTCGTCAGGAGCAGCTGTTGTCCGAGCAAACGAACGTGGCAGACCAGCACTTCCGCGTGGTCGAGGCAACCGTCATCGGCGGGACGCTCGCCGCCATCCTGATCGCCCTGCTGCTCAATACGCTGCTCACTCGCTTCGCCGACGGGCAGGCCGATGCCGCGCGCCGTCTCGACGAGCAGAACATCGAGCTCGCCGACGCGAACCGCATCCTCGGCGAGCAGACCGTCGAGCTCGAGCTGCAGAATCAGCAGCTGCAGGAGCAGGCGGCCGAGCTGGAGATGCAGTCGGAGGAGCTCACGACATCGGTCGAGGAGCTGCAGCAGCAGACGGCCACGGCCGAAGAGGCGACGATGCGTGCCGAAGAAGCGAATCGCGCGAAGTCGCTCTTTCTCACGACGATGTCGCACGAGCTCCGCACTCCACTCAACGCCATCGGCGGCTACGTCGACCTGCTCGCGCTCGAGATACGCGGGCCGCTCGTCGAGCCGCAGCGCGAGGACTTGCGGCGCATCAAGAAGAGCGGGCAGCACCTGCTCTCGCTCATCAACGACATTCTCAATCTCGCGAAGATCGAGAGCGGGCAGCTCGATCTGCATATTCGCGATGTGTCGCTGTCGACGGTGTTCGAGAACGTGGATGCGCTCGTCGCACCGCAGTTCGATGCCAGGAAGATCAGCTACGCTTATCCGCGCTGCGACTCGTCGCTTCGTGTGCGCGCGGACAGCGAGAAGCTGCAGCAGATTCTGCTCAACGTGTTGTCGAATGCATGCAAGTTCACGGACGAGGGCGGGAGCGTGAAGGTCGAGTGCGACGCCGACTCCGACAGGGCCGATGACCCGCGCGAGATCGTCTCTGTCTCGATTCGCGATACCGGTCGCGGAATCGCGAGCGACAAGCTCGAGCAGATCTTCGAGCCCTTCGTGCAGATCGATCGCCATCTCACCGGGGTCAGCCAGCAGGGCGTCGGACTCGGCCTCGCTATTTCGCGCGACCTCGCACGCAGCATGGAAGGAGATCTCGTGGCGGAGAGCATGC
>JBDTXL010000562.1:0-4633 GCA_040006195.1 Gemmatimonadota bacterium
CCCCGCCATCACCGCGTGCGCACATCCGATGTTGCCGCGCACCGATCCCATCCCCGTCGACGCCGCGCTCTCGATGCGGCTCGCGCCTGCATCGCGCACGCTCGATTCCGCGATCGCTGCGGGGGCTGCTCCCGGCGCGGTGCTGGCCGTGTCTTTTGGCGGAGCACACTTCGAACACTCGATCGGCCGGCTCGCCGTCGATGATCCGCGGCCGCCCGATGGCCGTACTCTCTACGACATGGCATCGCTCACCAAGGTCGTCGCGCTCACGACGCTCGCGATGATGGCGGTCGACGAAGGGAAGCTCGCCCTCGACTCGCCCGTTGTGCACTATCTCCCCGAATTCGCACGCGGGAGCGGAGAGAAGTCGCGCGTGCGCGTGCGCGACCTTCTCCTGCACGACAGCGGCCTTCCGCCCGATCCCGTGCCGCCGCTCTGGAAGCATCCGGGCGGCAGACACGATGCGCTCCTCGAGGCGCTTGCGGCGAATCTCGACACCGTTCCCGGCGCGCGCATGGTCTACTCCGACCTTGGCGCGATCACGCTCGCCACGATTCTCGAGCGCGAGTACGGCAAGCGCATCGACGCCCTCTTCGCCGAGCGCGTTGCGGCGCCGCTCGGATTCACGCGTATGCGTTATCTCCCTCCGCGCGAATGGCGCGCGGAGATCGCGTCGACCGAGATCGAGCAGGTGCCGGGACGTCCGACCACCGCCCTTCGAGGAGACGTGCACGATGAGAATGCGTGGCGCCTCGAGGGCGTGTCGGGACACGCGGGGCTGTTCAGCGATGCCGACGATCTACTTCGATTCGGCGAATGGGTGCTCGCCGGCTCGCTCGGCCGCTCCGTCACCGGCCCTCTGCAGCCACCGGCCGAGCTCGCGACGTGGTCCGTGCGCCAGAATCAGCCCGAGGGCTCATCGCGCGCACTCGGATGGGATACGCCATCCGAGAATTCATCCGCAGGCAGCTACACATCCGCCCGCAGCTTCGGACACACGGGATACACGGGCACGTCGATCTGGATCGATCCCACACGTGACATCGTGATGGTGCTGCTCACCAACCGCGTGAACCCGACGCGTGACACGCCAAAGTTCGGCATGGTGCGCGCCGTCGTCGCCGACGCCGTGATTCGGAGCCTGTTCCCCGATGCGACGGTAGTGCCGCGGTAGTCAGCGCTACTTTTCCGTCGACACGATTGCGGCCGGCGCCGGAGGCCTCAGCTCCTTTGCCTGCGGTACGATCGTCGGCTTGCCGATCTGCTGCAGCCGTGCATTGACCTTCGGCAGCTCCTTCGCGAGCACTCGCTTATAGGCGAGCAGATCGCGCTGCAGCTTCGGCGTGAACTGGTTGTACACGCCGCGCTGCTGCGCCGCCATCTTCCCGCTTTCCGACGAGACGTGCGCACTGAGTGCACTGATGCGCTGCGTCGCCATCGCCGGAAAGTTCAGGTAGTCCTCATCGGCGCGAAAGCGCACCTGATACAGCTGCTGCTCCACCGCCGCGAGCGAATCGCGGAGCTCGGCCGCGAGCGGCGCGATCGACGCGCTGTCGCTTCCGCGAAGTCCCGCCAGCCGGTCCTCGAGCTGCGCGCGAACGTTGCGAATCGTGACCACCGCCATGGTCCCCGCCGTCACCGTATCGTGGATCTGCTGCAAAAACGCAAACTGCGCTGCGAGCTCGGCGGGGGTCGCATGCACGCGCGGATCTTCCTTGAGGAGAAAGCTCGCCGAGTCGACCCAGCTGCCGATGTGAACGCGCACCCAATAGCGACCGGCGAGCGCGATCGGCCCATCCGTGGTGACGCCCATCATGCCGGCAAAGCCCGGGACTTCCGGATAGCGAAGATTCCAAGCGAACCGATTGAGTCCCATCTTGTCCGGCGCGCGCGTGGCGGGAGGTACGCGTTGCGGCCAGGGTTTTTCCGCTTCATCCCGTCCCGAGTCCTCGCCGTATACCAGCTTGCTCGAGTCCGGCTTCTGGCCCGCGCGCACGAGGGAGTCGTTGAGCGCCTTCCGCGTGCTGTCGACCTCTCCGTGGTGGACGCTGTCGTCGTGCGTGCTGTCCGCCCGCTCCAGCGAATCCTGCATGCTGGCGAAGGTGCGAATGAGGCGATGTCGCGCGTCCAGAATGTCGACGTGTACCTCCTGATGCGCCGTCGCGATCGAGTAGTAGATGAGCGCACCGTCGGGAGGATTCATGCCCACGGGGCGAGCCGGATCCGGCGGCTGCGGGTTCCCCCAGAGCACGCGCCACGCATCCCTGGGCTTGAAGAGATGCGCCGGCGCGCTCGCGATCTGATCGTTCATCTGACGGAGAGGGGACACATCGTCGAGAATCCAGAAGCCCCGACCGTGCGTCGCCGCGATGAGATCGCCGTCCTTGATCGTGAGGTCGTGCACAGGCACGATCGGCAGATTTCGCCGGAGCGACTTCCAGTGCGCGCCGTCGTCGAAGCTCACCCACACGCCACGCTCGGTACCCGCGTAGAGAAGCCCCTTGCGCATTGGATCCTCGCGCACGACGCGCACGAACTCCTCGGTGGGAAGGCCACTGTCGATGCGTGTCCAGCTCTTGCCGTAGTCGGTGGTCTTCCAGATGTACGGCGCCATGTCCTCGAGCTGATATCGATTCGCGGCCACGTATGCCGTGCCGCGCACGAAATGGCTCGGCTCGATGCTCGAGACGCGCGTGAAATCGCCGAGGGCTTTGGGAGTGATGTCGCTCCACGTCGCACCGCCGTCGTGCGAGAGATGCATCTGTCCGTCATCGGAGCCCACCCACAGCTCGCCCTTCGCAAGCTTTGAATCCGCGAGGGCGAAGATCGTTCCATAGTATTCGACAGTCGTTTGATCAGCGGTGAGCGGGCCGCCGGAGATTCCAAGTGTCGCCGGATCGTGACGCGTGAGATCGGGCGAGATGGCCGTCCAGCTCTGGCCTTCGGTGACCGTCTTGAAGAGTCGATTGCCGCCCGTGTAGAGCACGTGCGGATCGAATGTCGAGATGAGGAGCGGCGCGGTCCACTGGAAGCGATACTTTCCCTCGCTGGCCGGATGCCCATCGGGACTATCCGGCCACACATTGATCGAGCGCGTGAATCCAGTCCTGTGATCGAGGCGAAAGATGGTGCCGCTGTTGTCGCCGCCATACGTGATGTCGGGGTCGTCGGGGCGCGCCTGGACGAAGCCGGCCTCGCCACTCACATCATACCATTCGCTGCGCGGAATTCCGCCGGGAAATCTGCTCGGCCCGCAAACTCCGGAGTTGTCCTGCTGCGCGCCGCACACGCGATACGGAAAGTGATTCGTCGTCGTGACGTGATAGAATTGCGCCGTGGAGTAGTCCTGATCGGTCCAGCTCGCGCCGCGCGTGTACGAGACGCTCGCGCCGCCATCACTCGACTGAATCATTCGCTTCCCATCGTTCGGCGCGATCCATAGATCGTGGTCGTCGCCATGCGGCTCCCGCAACACCGTGAAATGCTTTCCGCCATCGACGCTCTTCATCAGCGACACATTCGGCGCGTAGATCAGATTCGTGTCCACGGGATCGGCCATCACGCGCATGTAATACCACGCACGCTCGCGTATGCGGTTGTCTCCATTGATGAAGCGCCACGTGTCGCCCGCGTCATCCGAGCGATAGAGCCCGCCCGAATCGGCCTCGATGAGCGCCCACAGCAGCGAGGGCCTCGCGGGCGATACCTCGATGCCCATGCGCCCGAGTAGTCCCGGAGGTAGCCCCTTGTTGTGCGTGATGTCAGTCCAGTGCTCTCCGCCGTCGGTGCTCTTGTAGATGCTCGAGCCCACGCCGCCCGACGACAGAAACCATGGCCTCCGATATGCCTGCCAGAAGGTCGCGTACAGTACATCCGGATTCGTAGGATCGAGCGCGAGGTCCGCTGCGCCCGTTGAATCGTTTCGGAAGAGAATCTTCTTCCACGATTTTCCGCCGTCGGTCGTCTTGTACACACCCCGATCCGCGCTCGGTCCATAGACGTGGCCGAACGCGGCGACCCAGACGATGTTCGGATTCGTGGGATGCACGCGCACGCGCGAGATCTGCTGCGTTCCGGTAAGGCCGGCGTATGTCCACGTCTTGCCGCCATCGATCGTCTTGAACATCCCGTCGCCATGCGAGACGTTGCCGCGGATTGCATGCTCGCCGGTGCCGACGTAGACGACGTCCGGATTGGACGCGCTCACGGCGATCGAGCCGATCGTTCCTCCAAAGTAGCCGTCGCTCGCGGGCGCCCAGCTGATCCCCCCGTCGCCCGTCTTGAAAACGCCGCCGCCTGCTGTCCCCATCCAGTATTCGAATGGCCGCTTCGCGGAGCCCGCGACCGCGATGCTGCGCCCGCCGCGAAAGATCCCAATGTCGCGCCACCGCAGTCCCCGCCACGTGACGGAGTCCTCGACGATCGAGCCAGGATAAGTGATCTTTTGCGCGCGGAGCGCACGCGCCGGAAGGGCGAGGGCGATAGCGGCGAAAGCAACTCGCGCGCTTACGTGCGCGAGTGAGCGGCGATGAGCGGAAAGCGACAACTGAGCCTCTGAGATTGGGGGACTCTGCGAATTAGCTTTAAGCACGAAGCGGGGGCAAGAGGGGATGTGATAATGCCCGCATCGCGG
>JBDTXL010000563.1:0-6772 GCA_040006195.1 Gemmatimonadota bacterium
GATGCGCCGCCTACTTCATCCCGTCGAGCAGCCGCTGTGCGGCCATCATGTGCGCTGTGAACGCGGGAGCGACCGCGACCTGTAGCGACTTCAGCTCGGCATTCTGCGTCGCCGGAAGGAGCGTGCCGTTGATCGCATCGATGACGGCTTTGTGGTACGAAACCTCGTGCGTGAGGTACGCCCGGTCGAACTCTTTGCCACTAGTGCTGTGCAGCTTCTTCATCGCCTGCTCGTGATCCGCGACGAGTGCAAAGTCCTTCGGTGGCGTAGGGGTCACGCCGAGCTTCTTGACAAGATCGCGCCCCTGCTGGCGGACGCTGCCGTGGTCCTTCACGAACATCGCCGCGAGGTCGCGGACTTCCTTCGTGGAGCCCTTCTTCACGGCAATCTCACTCGTTTCGATGTCCCAGGTATTGGCGGCGTCGAAGATCGCGCAGATCGTGGGGTCGTCCATCGCACGGGAGCGTACAAGGTGAGCACTCGCTGGCGCGGGCACGAGCGCGAGCGCGATGAATGCAATGGCAACGGCCGGCAGGGAAGTCAGGCGCATGGTGCACTCCGGACAAACGGGTTCGCGCGGGGGAGATCGTCACCATTCGGGACGCATCCACCCGCGCGTGCGGAATAAATGAGTCGTACCGCAATAAGTCAAGTAATATCTTGACTAATTAAAGCAGCTTATTAGCTTCCGCAGGGGAGAGGTGTGATCCACGCATTCAACGCACACCCGTTGCATCTTTGCGGCACTGCGCATCGCATGACCACGAGGATCCGACATGAGCGTGTGGGAGCGAGAGTACGGCAACACGACCCGCGGGCATATCCTCGCGCTTCTCCGCGGCGGGGCGCGCAGCGTCGACGAGCTCGCCGCGGAGCTCGGGCTCACCGACAACGCCGTGCGCGCACATCTCATCATTCTGGTCCGCGAACAACTCGCGGTGGCGAGCGGCGCGAGGCGCGACGGCGGTGTGGGCAAACCCGCGATACTGTATTCCATCGCGCCCGAGGCGCAGCTCCTCTTCTCGCGAGCGTATTCACCGCTGCTCGCGGCGTTGCTCGCGGAGCTGCGAGCGCATGAAACGCCGGCAGCGATGATGCGGCTGCTGCGGCGCGCTGGCCATCGGATGGCGCCTCGACCGGCATCCGGATCGCTCGAGGCGCGCGTGAACGCAGGGTCCGCCCTGCTCAATGAGCTTGGCGGGTCCACCGATGTCGCTCGCGAAAGCGGTGGCTTCGCCATCCGCGGACACGGCTGTCCGCTCTCCGAAGCGGTTGTCACGTGTCCCGAGACGTGTCGTGCGGTGGAGCAGATGCTCACCGACGTGATCGGCACTCGTACAATCGAGTCGTGCGACCGTGTCGGGCCTCCAAATTGCCACTTCCGAATTCCGACGCCGGTCTAGCTCGCGGCGCCTGTCTCGCGGCGAGGGTGGCGGATGAACGTGTGCTCGACGTTGTTGGCGCATCGATCGCTCGGTGCGCGCGTGTGCGTGTCGCTGATCGCGCTCGCGGTCGCTGCCGGATGCTCGCAGCTCGTTTTTCTCAAGCCGCCGTCGGTGCCGCGGCACAAGGGCGCGAGCTCCACCACCCGCGGCCCGGCTTTCGCCGCCGCGCCGGCATCTCGCGCCGCGATGCCGAGCGCGGATGCCGACTGGCCACTCTACAATCGCAGCTACGATGGCACGCGCTTCTCGCCGCTCGCGCGGATCACCGCCGCGAACGTCGCGAACCTCACACCCGCGTGCACCTTCCCACTCGGCGTCAAAGCCAACATGCAAACGGGGCTCATAGCTGTCGACGGAACGCTTTACTTCACGACGGCGACCGACACTTACGCCGTTGACGCCGCGTCGTGCGCTCTGCGCTGGCGACACGGCTACGACTACGACCCGAAGCCACCCTTCGATCCCAACAAGGTGAATCGCGGCCTCGCCTATCTCGCTGGCCCCGATCGCGCGCGTCTCTTTCGCGGCGCGAATGATGGGCGCGTGATGGCGCTCGATCCGGCAACCGGCGATGAGCTCTGGAGCTCGGTTGCCGGGGACCCCGCAGCGGGCGAGACATTCCCCGCCGCGCCGATCGCGTGGAACGGGATGGTATTCATGGGCAACGCCGGCGGCGACAACTTCTCGGTGAAGGGACGTCTCATGGCCTTCGACGCGAAGACCGGCGGTCGTATCTGGTCGTTCGACCTCGTGCCCGAGAACGGCGACGCGGCGCGCACGTGGCCGCAAGGCACCGAGCGCTTTCCGAAAGTCGGCGGCGCATCGTGGACCTCGTATGCACTCGACACCGCGACCGGCGTCGTCTACACCCCAACAGGCAACGCGGCGCCCGATTTCATCGCCGAGCTGCGGCCGGGGCGAAATCTCTACACCTATTCGGTCGTTGCCCTCGATTCACGCGGCGGCACATTGAAGACGTTCTATCAGCTGCTCGAGCGCGACGACCACGACTGGGACATTGCGGCGGCTCCTTCGCTGGTATCGACACCTGGCGGCCAGCACCTCGTGATTGCCGCAGGAAAGGACGGTCATGTCTATGGCACCGATCAGGCAACGGGGAAGCGCATCTTCGCGACGCCAGTGTCGACGCTCGAGAACACCGACGCGCCGCTCACGGGCAAGGGCGCGCGTTTCTGTCCCGGCGTCAATGGTGGCGTGGAGTGGAACGGCCCGTCCTATTCGCCGCGCACGAATTTGCTCTACGTAGGCTCGGTCGACTGGTGCACGACGATCGCGACGCACTCGGCCGATCAACCGGGGAAGCTGAGGGGAAAGGAGGCGCTCCCCTGGACCGGATCGACGGCGCTTCGTGCGCCCTTTGGCGTGAACGATCCGACTCGCCGCGGCTGGCTCACGGCGATCGACGCGGACAATGGAAGCATCAAGTGGCGCTACGCGTCGGCGACGCCGCTGATCGCCGGCGTGACCGCAACCGCGGGCGACGTCGTCTTCACCGCCGACCTCACGGGAAAAATCCTCGCCTTCGATGCGAAGGATGGACACGAGCTCTGGAGCTACGACGCCGGCGCGCCGATTGGCGGCGGCGTCATCACCTATCAAGTGGGCGAAACGGAGTATCTGGCGGTCGCGGTGGGAATGAGCTCGCCCCTGGGCTGGAAGCTCGAGAGCCCGCCCGCGCGCGTGCTCGTGTTCAAGCTGCGGTGAGCTCTCAGCCGGCTGCGCGCGAGCCTACGATTCCGCGCGCGAGCATGAATCCAGCAAACGTCGCAAGGACGGCGAGCACTACGCTGCCCAGAGAATAGATCGCGGCGCGCATGTAGCTCCCGCTCTCGAGCATCATGGCGGTCTCATAGCTGTACGCGGAAAACGTCGTGTATCCGCCGCAGAAGCCGGTGGTCAGCATCAGCCGCAGCTCGATCGACATCGACGGCGTCGCCATCGCATAGCGAATGATGAAGCCGAGCAGCAGGCTGCCGGTGATGTTGATGAGAAGAGTGCCCCAGGGAAAACCATCGCCGAAGCGCTGCTGCATCGCGACGGTGAGATAGAATCGCGACACGCCGCCCGCCGCCGCTCCAACCGCGATCGCCCAGAAGAGCTTCATCGAAACCTCGTCATGCAATCGAAGGAGGGGAGAGTCGCCGCAACACGTGGCTCGCGATCACGATGTCTTGCACCGCGACCCCTGTGAGATCAGCGATCGAGATCTGATCCTGGCTCGTGCGACCGAGTGACGGATTCGCGAGCACCGCGCCGAGCTCGCGAACGCGCTCGAGGGTGATCGCTCCCGCCGCGAGCGCCGGCGCGAGATCACCATGGTCCGCGCACTGCTCGACGCTGTCCGCCACCACCACCTGCGCGCGCGCAAAGAGCGCCGCGTCGAGCTCCTGCTTCCCCGGCGCATCCGCCCCAACGCCCGTGACGTGCGTCCCTGGCTTCACCGCCTCCGCGCGAAAGTGTGCGCTCCGCGAGGCGGCCGTCGTCACGATCAGTTCCGAGCTTTCCGCCATCTTCTCCGCGCTATCCGCCACCGTCACCCGAAATCCCATCGACTCGAGATCGCCCGCGCACGCCGCCGCGCGCTCCGCCGAGCGGCCGTAGAGCACGACGTCGCGACACGACGTGACGTGCATGAGCATGAGCGGCTGCAGTCGCGCCTGCACGCCGGTGCCTACGATCCCGATTCGCTCGATGCGCGTCGGCGCGAGCGCCCGCGCCACCACCGCGCCTGCCACCGCGGTGCGCAGATCCGTGAGCCGCGACCGGTCGAGCAGCACCGCGAGCAGAAATCCCGTCCGGCTGCTGAACACGAGCATGCACCCGTCGCCCGTCGGCAGCCCCCGCGCCGAATTCTGCGGAAAGCCCGCGGCGACCTTGATGACGAATACCTCGCCGCCCTTCACGTAGCCGTACTTCAGATGCACGTCGCCCGTCGGCTCGCTGAATCCGAGATAACCGACGGGCGGGACGACGACCTCTTTTGCAGTGTACGCGATGAAACCGGCCGCGATCTCCTCGATCAGCTCGGGAACGTTCACCGCGCGCTCGCAATCCTCTACGCTGACGACGAGCGGTTGCGGCAGTGACTCGGTCACGACGCTCGCCGGCTAGACGCCGACACCGAGCAGCGGAGCAAGCCCCGTTCGGAGACGCGCGAGGCCGCTCTGCAGATATTCGGGCTTCGCGCCGAGCCACACGCGGATGTAGCTCTCCACACCGCAGTGTAGCCCGGGGACGACGAGCGTCGACTGCTCTTTCAGGATTCGCTCGCACATCTCGATGCTCTTCGCATCGGAGTTGTACTTCATGAACACGATCGCGCCCGCTGTTGGCGGTGTGTACTCGAAGAAGTCGCCCATCTCCGCCGCCCACGACCGCAGCATCGGGAGATTCTCGCGCAGCACCGCGCGCGTGCGCGCGTACAGCTGCTTGCGCACGTCCGGCGACACGGCGACGCGGGCGATGTGATCGGAGATCTTGTTCGGGCAGATCGTGATGTAGTCGTGCTGCGTCCAGCAGCTCGCGATGATCTCGGGCGGCCCGACCATCCAGCCGATCCGCACTCCCGGAATACCGTACGCCTTCGACAGCCCGCTCGTCACGATCACTCGATCACTCATCCCCCAGAAGCTCGGGGTGCGCTCGCCATCGATCTCGGCGCCCTGATACACCTCGTCAGCGATGAGATACGCGCCGACCTCCTCGACGCGCGCGACGATCCGCTTCATCGCCTCGCGCGAGAGTACCGATCCCGTCGGGTTGTTCGGATTCGTGATGTAGACGAAGCGTGTCTTCGGCGTCACCGCCCGCTCGAACGAATCCCAGTCGATTTCCCAGGAGCCATCGACGTGCTCGAGCTGGAAGCGCTCGACCGTCGCCCCGAGGCTGCGTGGCACGCCCCACAGCTGCAGATAGTTCGGAATCTGCAGCGCGACCGTATCGCCCGCGCGAATCAGCGTCAGCGCGAGAATATAATTGGCCTCGGAGGTTCCATTGGTGACCTCGACGTGATTGATCGTCGAGCCCGGATACATCGCCGCAATGCGCTCGCGCAGCTCGATGGTTCCATTCGACTGGCTGTAGCCGAGCGGCGAATCCATCAGCGCGTCGAGATCGAAGCCGAAGTCGACCATTTCTCTGAGCGTGACGGGGCGTACGCCGGACTCGCTCAGGTCGAAGTCGACGACGTTTTCGTACGTCGACTGCATGCGTTCCATCAGGAAGGTTTCAATCATGACGAAATGTGCAGCAGCCGCGCGCCATCATCAATACGCCAGTCAGCGATCGAGCCGCGCATGCGCGCGCACCGGGAAGGTGCCCATCCCGAGGATCTTCGGCGGCGCAGCGGTGAAACGGAATCCGGCGAGCGGGAGCGCAGCGAGATTCGTCATGTGCTCGACGATCGGAATTCCGGCCCGGAGAAGTGTCGTGTGCACCGGTCGTGTCCCGTCCTCGGTGCTGTCGATGTTGTGCGAATCGATGCCGACGAGAGCGGCGCCCGCATCGCGCAGGTAGGCCGCTGCGTCTGCGGTGAGGAAGGGGAAGCCGGCGAAGTACTGCTCCGTGCGCCAGTGCGCGTCCCAACCCGTGTGCACGAGCACCGCGCGACCGCGGACTTCGAGCGCGCCGAAGTGCGCGCGCTCCACGGCGCGGCTCCCCGACTTCGCGATGCGCACGACGATCCCCGGTAGATCCGCAATCGACTCGAGCGCCATTCCGCTCAGATCCACGCCATCCGCGTCTCGATGGAATGGTGTGTCGAGATAGGTGCCGGTGTTCGATACCATCTCGATCCGCCCGATTTGAAATTCCGTGTCGGGCCCGTAGATGCTGCGCGATGCCTCTCGCGTGAGATGATCGCTTATCACTGGCGCCGGCAGCCCTTTGTACGTGACCATACCGCTCTCGATCGTGTGACTGAGATCGACGAATCGCGAGCGCATCCCGTTGTGCATGCTGAGCCTGTTTGCGAGGTGGGCGAGGTGTGCACTGAAAGTGGCCTTCTCGCGTGGCCGCGGCAACCACGGGCGCGAGTTGCCTGCTGCCCGGTGCGGAAGCATCGTACGCGCATCATCTTTAGGGGTGTCTGCTATCAGAGTGCATTGATGCCCGGCGCCAACTACCGACGCCCTCGAGCCGACGTTCACCCTCCGCTCGACTTCCCCGGATATCGCGGCACCTCGCTGCGCCATCCTCGGCAGCCGCTCGTCATCGTGCCGCAGACACTCTCGGAGCTCACCGGTCCCGTGTACGGACACGCGTCCGTCACCGATGGCGATCGCGATCTCACCAATCGCGGACGCGGC
>JBDTXL010000564.1:0-2681 GCA_040006195.1 Gemmatimonadota bacterium
GCCAACGTGCCCTTTTACAAGGAGTCCTCGACCTCAGGAGAGGCGAGGCGTCAACACGGTTCTATGTTACAATAGACGCCGGTGGCGTGATACTGCAACCCACTTGTAGATCCACCCGTTGACTGGCCAGGCGGTCAGTAGATAAACACCGCCGTTCCGACGGGGACGACGCTGTAGAGGTACGCAATATCCTCATTACGCAGGCGGACACAGCCGTGACTGACCGCTTTGCCTATCGACAGCGGCTCATCCGTACCATGGAGCGCATAACCGTCGCCCATGTTCAAGCGGTGGCCGCCCAGCGTTCCTTTGTATTTCCGCTGGTTCGTCCCGTACGGCGGAACGATGATGTTCCCACCTGCGGTGATCTCGTGGCCATCCTTGGCCTCGAGCGGAATCTCCAGTCCATCCGCCCCTCGCTTCACCACATCGTTGCCGTCGACCTCGATCATCGTGCCATCCCCGCCCGGGATCGCCGTCTTGCGATCGAGCGCCATGATCCCCAACCCCTTTTTCTTCGCCTGCTCCACGTAGTGCCAGTCCGGCGGCACCCACACTGGATCCATCTCCTTGCTTTGGACCACCAGACGGCCGCGCGGGGTGTCGAACTTGAACTCTTGCCGGCTCCCCTGCTTTTGAACCAGGGTCTTCCCGCTCCCCACGGCCACCTGCGTCGTATAAAGAGTCGTGTCTCCAACCTTATACCAGAGCCGACGATCCTCGAGGCTCACCACGAGATACGGCTTCGTCTCCGTACTGTCCGGCTCGGTCGCCAGCATCGACTGCAGCGAGTCGGTTACCGTTCCCGCCTTCCGGCTCACATCGTCGAGCAGCTCCCAATTCCGATTGAACACAATTCGGTTGATGTCGCGCTGAAATCGCACGCGCAGCGTCGAATAGACAAGCACCCCGCTCACGATCCCCAGGAGAAGGGTGATACCGATGGCGCCCGCCATGAACTTCCAGCCGTCGCGCGCCTCCGGCGACGGCGTGAACGCCGGGCGCGGGCGGATCGGGCGTGGCTCGGGAGACGGAGTGCTGCCGCTGGGTATGCTCATGTCCCTCGTGAATAAATCAGATATTCCCCTATGTCAATAAAAATAAACGACTGTTCCGCGCGCCAGGTCCGGCGTGACCGCCCGCAAATCCTCAGCGCTCACCCTGATACTCCCCGGCAGCACGTACGACGAGTCGTTCAACGGCCCCACGCTCGGCAACGAATAGATGACGGTGCCACCATTTAGGACGACCGCCACCGGCCCGAGAGCACCGACGAGCCCCAGCGCCGCCGGCTGGGGGACCCCGCGATCCGCGTACACCCACGCCGGGACCTCCCACGCGTCCTTCGGACCCAGAACGCGCTCGACCGTGCGGGTGCCGCGCGGGGCAGCCATGTGAAGCGTGTCCTTCCCGCTCCCAAGCCGCTTCCCCGCCGCCACCTCGACACTCATTTCGCGCAGCAGGGCGCCATCGCGCTCGAGATACATCTTGCTGCTGTCGACCGCGACCGCCAGATGGATCTCTTTGTCGATCTTCGCTTGTCGCCGCAGCAGCTCCATCATCATCGCGAGCCGCTTCTCGTTCGCATTCGTCACCGCGTCGCTTCGCCGCCGCTCGAAGTCGCTCATCCCGGACCGGAGGCGGGCGATCTCGGTCTGGTAGGCGACGCGCTTGTAGAGCACCCATCCGTCGATCGCGAGAAGGCCGACGATGATGACGGCAACCGCCGCGGTGAACGCCGGATGCTTCCGGCGAAAATCGGAGAAGGGCATCAGTGTATGTGAGAGTGGACGGCGCAGCGCGGCCGCCGAACGATGCTAGCGCGGAACGATGCGCAGAACATCGAGAATGGGTACCCCGGAAGGGTCGCTTCGTCCCGCGCGCACCCGCGCCAGCACCATGATGTAGCTCAGCGGCGGAAGCGCCTTCGCGCTCGCGACCAGCGTCGTCGGCAGCGCCAGATACAGGAGCGAACTTTCACTCCCGGGTCCGCGGGCGAGCAGATATGGCTCGTCGGGCGCGAGCCCCTTCCGGAGCGGATCCGCCGCCTGCACCGCGATCGACTGCACGACCCATCGCACCGTGGATCCCTTGTAGTGCTCCGGATCCGAGCGCAGGTCCGCGGCGCTCACCGCACTCACCGACGAGCTGTCCACCGGAATCAGCTCACTCTCGCGCACCCACCCCTCGCTCTGCACGCGCGCCCATCCGTGATCCCGCGCAACGATGCGCAGGCGCGCGGCCGAGTCCGCGGTGCCGCTCGGCTTTCCGTCCGGCGCGGCGCGCAGCACCAACGGATGCGCGGCCGCAAAGTCTCCCGACGCGATCGATGGATCGGGTGCGCCGGCCGTCGATGCTGCGGGCGTGGTGCGCGGCGGAATGGCCGCAACACGCTGTGGCGCTCCCTGCGATGCATGCGGTGCATGCGGTGCGACGGTCGCGGCGGGCGGGCGCACCGGCGCGCCACCGACGAGCGGCGGCGCTCTCGCGACGGTCGTCTTCAGCTCGCGCGTCTGCACCCACGCACCCCGCTTCACTCGAAACCAGTCGCCGCTCGCCGAGAGCTTGTCCACCGCCATCCCATCCTCGATCACGGCGACGATCGCGCCCGATGGATCGGCGGTCCCCCGCAGTGCAGCGCCGCTCGATGCGTGCACGGTGAGCGCATCCTTCTTCGCCGT
>JBDTXL010000565.1:0-1798 GCA_040006195.1 Gemmatimonadota bacterium
CGTAGCGCTCGAGCGTAAAGAGCTCGGGGACGCGGACGCTGCCGGGGAGCGACACGCGCGAGAGGTCGTTCCGCATCAGGTCGACGATCATCAGGTTCTCGGCGCGATCTTTCACGCTCTCCTGGAGGGCGCGGCCGAGGGCGGCGTCGTGGGCAGGATAGACTCCGCGGGGGCGGGTGCCCTTGATCGGACGTGCTTCGATCTGGCGCGCGGCGCTGAGGCTCAGGAAGCGCTCGGGCGACGCGCTGGCGACGGTGACGGCGCCGAAGTCGAGGAAGGCGGCGAAGGGCGCGGGGTTGATCGCGCGGAGGCGCTGGTAGAGCGCCCACGGAGACTCGGTGAGCGGCGCTTCGAAGCGCTGCGAAAGATTGGCCTGGAAGATGTCGCCGGCGATGATGTACTCGCGCACTCGCGTGAGGGCGTCGAGGTAGCCTCGGTGCGTGAACGAGGATCGGAGATCGAGGGAGGCGGGGAGATCGGTGTCGGAGACGGGGTACGACGGGGCGTGCTCATGCTTTGCGGCCGACTCTGCGCGAAGAGATAGAAATATCTCAGTACTAAGAGAATAAGATGCCAAACGCGCGAGAATGTATCTGAGGCGATTTTCACAGCGCTGAGATTTCTCCTCGCCAATGTCCGGCATCCCAGTGGAGATCAGCCACGCGCGATGCTCGAGATGATCCCACGCGATCACCCAGTCGTAGATCGGGAAGATCACGTCCGGGATGGCGAGGTCGTCGTAGCGCGGCGAGGGGAGGCGTTCGAGCACCGCGCCCCAGTCGTAGGCGATGTAGCCGGCTGCGCCGCCCTGGAATGGGGGGAGATCGGGGATCGGATCGCTGTGGTGCGGCGCGAGGAGCGCGCGCACGGCGGCGAGCGCGTGCGTGGCGAGTGGGGTTTCCGTGCCCGTGCGCGTATCAAGCAGCGACGCGTGTGCGCCCTTGCCGTGCACGACGAGCGCCGGATCGGCGGAGAGAAAGGAGTAGCGGCCCAGCCGTCCCGGATCGCGCGCGCTGTCGAGGAAGAGCAGATACGGCAGCCCTCGCAGGCGCGCGCAGCTTTCGACCGGATCCGGAACGGGGATCAGCTCCTCGACGAGGGGCGCGCTCATATCGCGGGTGGCTCACCCTTGGGCGTCGCGCTACGACGTGAGCGCTGCGTCAGCTTCACGTGCTCGGACTTCACGTCATCCGGCGGCGTGAGATAGCCCCAGGAGAGCGAGCCTTCCTGTCGGTACGTCTTGCCCAGCGTAATCGCGAGCTTCGCCTTTGCGAGCTCCTTCCCCAGATAAAATGCGTGGGTCGGCTCGTCGACGCCGAGCTGAGCGAAGATCTTCTGGATGTCGGTGCCGCGCACGAAGAGGTCGCGGTTGAGCACCGTGATCGTCTCGCGATCGGTGAAGATGCGGAAGTTTGGATCCGTGATCCGGCTCTGCAGCTCGCGCAACTCCGCCTCGCCGTACTCGAGAATTCTCGGATCCTTGATCGTCACGAGGCGCGAGTCGACGCGCTTCGGCGGGATCTTCTTCGTAATCGAGTGATGCATGAGGCGGCGAGCGATGTCGATCTCGCGCACCGAACCGTGCGCCCACGGGATCACCTCCGTCGTCAGCACGGCACGAACGCCGAGCTCCTGGCAGATCGCTATCAAGATCGCATTGATTCCCGTCGAGTCCGCGGCCGTGAGCTCCGTGATGTTTCCAACACCCATCATCATCTCGGCGTCCGGCCACCTGCGCCGCACCTCGGCGTAGCGCTCGAGCGAGGCCATGAAGCCGAAGCCGATCGGCTCGATGATC
>JBDTXL010000566.1:0-2876 GCA_040006195.1 Gemmatimonadota bacterium
CCGCGCAGCTCGCAGCGAAGAGCGGGATCATCCGCGACTCGATCACGCGCATCGGAAAGCGCTCGATCACCGCGCCCGAAGTTCTGCCGAGCGCGAACCAATGGCGCTATCGCCGCAAGCTCACGCTTGCGATGCGGCGAAGCGGCGCGCAATGGATCGCCGGACTCCATCCCTACGATTCGCCGCACAAGATCTTCGCGTTGAATGACTGCCCAATCACGGACGAACGCGTCGTCACGATCTGGAAGGAGATCATGGTGGCGCAGTCGATGTTTCCGATCGCGTCGGCGCTGCGCGGCGCGGTGCGGATAGACGAGGCCGGCGCGACCTTCGTTCTCGAGGGCGGCGACGTTTGGCCCGAGGCGCCGCGTTTTTTCGAATCCGTTCCCTCCCTGAACGCGCTCTGGTGGATTCCGGAGAAGAAGCGTCGTCGTCTCATGCAGCAGCGCGGCGACTCCAATGCGCTCGGCGCATCGTTCGTGCAGGTCAACGCGCCTGTCGCCGCGCAGATGCACGACTACGTACTCGAACGCGTCCTCGCGCACAATCCGGAAAAGGTGATCGATGGCTACTCGGGCGCGGGCGAGCTCGCCCTCGCGCTTGCAGAAACCGGAGTGCGTGTCTCCGCCATCGAGCTCGATTCCGACGCCTCGTCACACGCGGCCCTGAAGCTGCCTTCCGGCTCGACATCGGTATCCGCGAAAGTCGAAGCGGTGCTCGGCTCGCTCCTCCCCGCCGACGTCGTCGTGCTCAACCCGCCGCGCACGGGAGTCGACGGTCGCGTAACCGAACAGCTCGAGCAGAGTGATCCCGCGCCGCGCGCGATCGTCTACGTGAGCTGCAATCCGGCGACGCTCGCGCGCGATCTCGCTCGCATGCCGGGCTACCGCATCGCATCGCTCCGCGCATACGACATGTTCCCGCAAACCGCGCACGTCGAAACCGTGTGCGAGCTCGTTCCGGCGAACGCGTGATCTACGTCGTCGAAGTAAACGGCCAGCGGTACAATGTCGACGTACGCGAGGGAGCCGTAATAGTTGACGGAGTCAACTATCGTGCTTCGCTCCAGCAGGTCGCCGGGACGCCGGTGCGTATCCTGAGCGTGAACGATGCCGTGCATCGCTTGGTGATGCGCGAGCGCGTCGCGCGCGGCCGCTATCGCCTGTGGCTCGACGGCCATCGCTACGACGCCGAGGCCCTCGACTCGCGTGCGCGGGCCATCCGCGACATGCAGGCGTCGGTCGCGAAGCCCGCCGGGCCGGCGCCGCTTCGCGCGCCCATGCCCGGACTGATCGTGCAGCTGCGTGTGAAAGCCGGCGACGTCATCGCGGCCGGAGACCGCCTCGTCGTCATGGAGGCGATGAAGATGGAGAACGAGCTCCGCGCGCCGGCCGCCGGAAAGGTCAAAGTCGTACACGTCATCGTTGGCGCGGCTGTGGAGAAGGGCGCGCTTCTCGTCGAGCTCGAGTAGCCGTCCGCCGCGTCTACCGGAGCGCCGTGGTGTCCCGCACGAGCCGCCCCGATCCGATCTGCCCCGCCAGCTTCGCCAGCGACCAGCGCCCATCCCTGCCATCGAGCGGGAGCGCGAAGTTGAGATTGTTGTCGATCACGCCAGGGTTGAGATCCACCCGCAGGATCTTTCCCTCAATATCCCAGCGCATCACCTGCTTCCGCGTCGCGACCGCGGTCGTCAGTGCATCGGGGAGGTAGCCGAGCACCGCGCCTTCGCCGCTGTTGTCCTCGCAGCGCTTGTGGTTGAGCAGCGTGTGGAGATTGATGGTCACGGGGTAGACCTTCCCCCTGAGCCGCTGGGCGTCCGTCCCGGCTCGCGGGGTCAGTATGTCGACCACCAGATACACGTGCTGCACCACCGAATATCCGTTGCACAGGTCGCTGATTCGCTCGCTCACCGGATGGCTGCACCCGGCCACCCCAAGTACGGCCAGTGATCCCACGAGTACCACGCCGCGCAGATGCGTTGACAACGCCTAACTCCTTTCGTAGCTTAAGAGTCTGCCCCAAACGCCTAGTTGGGCGATGCGCTCCCTCTCGGAGCGCAATCGCTCTGCATGCCATTTTCGACGCACATGAGATCAACTTACACCGCAACACCGAGCGACATCGAGCACAAATGGTTCATCGTCGACGCCGAAGGAATGGTGCTCGGACGACTCGCCGCCGAAGTCGCACAGATCATACGCGGCAAGCACAAGCCGATGTTTACGCCGCACATGGATACGGGTGACAACGTCATCGTCATCAACGCGTCCAAGGTGAAGGTCACCGGCCGCAAGGCTGAGCAGAAGCGCTACTTCCATCACACCGGCTACATGGGACACGAGCGCTTCACGCCGTTCGCCACCATGATCGCCAAGCACCCGGATCGCGTGATCGAGAAGGCCGTCTACGGCATGCTGCCGAAAACGGCGCTCGGCCGCCAGGTACTGCGTCTCAAGCTGCGTGTCTACGCGGATGCGGATCACCCGCACACCGCGCAGCAGCCAACCGTCCTCAAACTTCGTCAGAGCGAGAGCAAGTAATGGCCGAAGGGATTACGCACACGATCGGGCGCCGGAAAGAAGCGGTCTGCCGTCTCTACATTCGCGCCGGCTCCGGCAAGTGGGATGTCAACGGCCGCACGCTCGGCGATTATTTCCCGCGTCCAACGCTCGTGTCGGCGATTCAGCAGCCGTTCACGGCGACCGATACGCTCGGCCGCTACGATGTGAAGGCGAAGCTCGAGGGTGGTGGGCAGAGTGGACAGGCGGGCGCGCTGCGCCTCGCTGTATCCCGCGCCCTCGTCGAGATGGACGAGACGCACCGTCGCAAGCTGCGTGACCTCGGCCTCATGACGCGCGATTCGCGCTCGGTCGAGC
>JBDTXL010000567.1:0-2726 GCA_040006195.1 Gemmatimonadota bacterium
CGGTCTGCTCCTCGATCTCCACATCGAGTTGCAAGCTGTCGCCCGGTCGAGCGAAGGAGACGAAGCGCGCGCGGTCCACCGACGCCATGACCGCGAGGCGGTGCTCACCGGTCGACTTCCAGAGCAAGACGGCGGCGGTCTGCGCGAGTGCCTCGAGCAGGAACACCCCCGGCAAGACGGGGTTGCCGGGAAAGTGCTCGCCGAGCGCCTCGTCCCGGAGCGACACGCACTTGAGGGCTCGCGCGCACCGTCCCGGCTCCACGCTGACGATGCGATCGACGTGGGCATGATGCATGGCCTTCCTCTCAGTGCGCCATCGCGATGCGCGGATGCGACTTCGCGTATCGCTCGGCGGCAAACATCGCGGCGGCATCCGGCGTTTCAAGAAAGCGCGCCAGCGTCACCGAGTCCGGCGGATTCGTGGGCGCGAGGTGCAGGCGATAGTAACCGCGGGTGTGCGCGAATACCGTGCGCGACTTCCCGGCGGCGAGCGGCGGCGCGGCGAAGGTGACGTAGCCATAGTCGACAGTGTCGGGCATCTCGTAGTACCGATCGTCGGCGGATGCGAGCTCCGGGCGGACGTCGCGCCCATCGGATGTGCGCGCGGTCGCTGGATCGAGCGTGGCGATCTGCACGTCGCCTGCGGTGCCGTAGGCGATCGCGAAGGAGTTGAGCGCCCAGAAACCGTAGGGAGGGCGGATGCGGATGCGCAGCGAGTCGCCGCGCACATGACTCAGATCGAGTGGCACCACGCGGTCGGCCGCAAGGAAGGGACCGCCGCCGGGCAGGAGGCCGCGGACTTCCCATCCGGTAGGCTCATTCACCGAGAGCTTGAGTACATACAACTCCTCGCGCAGGTTCCAATTGCGAAGCGCCGCCAACTTCGTGGGGTTCGAATCGATCGCGGCGTACCAATCGTTCAGTGCGGTGCCGCGCAGCTGCGAGAACTGTCGGATCATCTGCGAGCCCCAGAGTCCCGTCGAGACCCGCGCGACGAGAAACGCTTTCGTGGCCCTCGGCGGCTTCGCGAAGGTGAGGGTGATCTGCTGGCGCGCGCCGTGCGCGCTGTCCGGAGGCGCGACGGGCTCCCAGACGAGATGGTCGGTCGCCGCGAGCCAGGGGCGGAGGTCGCGTCCCTCGGCATCGCGCGCAGACGTGGGAGCGAGGAGCGAATCGAATGCGTAGAATCGTCCGAACTCGTCGGGCTTGATCGTCACGCCGGATGCGTGGTCGACGACCAAGAGGCGCAACTGATTCGTGTACTGTGTCTCGTCCACCTCGTTCGTCATCATCAGCCGGTAGACCCCGTGGTCATCGACGAGCGACGGCAGCTCTCCATAGTCGTCGCGCTCGAGCCCCTTCGTGATCGCCCCACCGTACGGCTCGGCGTCGAACACGTAGCGCTTCCCGTCCCAGGAATAGATGAACGGACACGATTGCGAAGGAATGTGCTGTACTGTTTTTGCTGCCGAGATCGCTCCGACGATCCCCGCGACGAGCACCGCTCCACCGATCACCGCGAGCGCCGTGCGCCCCGCAGAGAGCTTGGTGATCCACACCCGTTGCACGGAATCCGCCGGGACCAGGACCGAAATCTTCTGCGCCCAGCCGCGCAGAGTGTCGCTCAGCACTACCGGTCGTGGCGTGTCATCGAAGTTGATTTCCCTGCCGTCGATCAACGTGACCGCCGAGATTCGGACTCGATTGGCGCTGCTGTCGGCGCGCACGACCGACAGATCGACCGGTTGCTTGGTATGGCAGAACAGCAGTAGAGGGACGAGCACGAAAGGCGCGACGAGCGGTATGAGTCGGCGCGAGCTTTTCATTGGGCGATCTCCGGCAGGCGGGGGTGCGCGTGTCGCATAGGAACCGCAGACTAGCGAAGCCGTCCTTCGTGCGCATGGGAGGAACCTCCCCTGGGCGCTCGCGCCTGGCGCATGCGAGGTCCGAGGACAGTGAGCCGGTTACCGCTGCGCTTGTGGCACCCCCGCGAATAGATCGGGCGGCGTTACGGGAAACACACTAAAGCTCCCAGTTACTCCATGGCCGAGTGACCGCGCTCGGCACTCGATGTGCATTGGCGTAATCGCAGCGAGTCGCCGTGTGTGCGATGAGGAAGCGTTGCGCCTCGAGTCGGGGTGCGGACGCGGCCAAGGGGATTGTCCGTTTGCCGAGGTGCTCTATGCGTTATCGATTCGTGGGAATGTGTGCGGCGCTTGTGGGAGTCGGCTGTTCGAGCCTTGGCGGAACGGGAGCGACGCCCGAGACTGCTCCCGCCACGAGCCAGGCTCCGGTGAGTCCGTGGACGGTGAAGACGAGCTACGTCCTCGACGTCTGGCTGCACGGCTACGCCATGGTGCAGCGAGACACCTCACAGGTCCCGTACTTTCGCCGCGGGTATCGCGATCTGATAGCGGCGGCGAAGCGCAACCGTGGACTCACCACGCAGCTCGATGCGAATGCGGACCAGCTGCAGCGCGGGCTTGCGGCAAATCCGGCGCTCGTGTCCGGTCAATTTCTTGCGCTTCAAGAGCGAACCTGGGAGGAAATGCAGAGTGACATAGCTGCCTTTCTCGAAGCGAATGGCGACCCAGCCGCGGCCCGGGATTCGACGATGCGGCCGGCGATCGCCGCCTATGCACAGACCTATCGCAGTAACGCGGACCGTGAATGGCTGCGACTGTTCGCGCGCTCACTCGCGGACGAGCACTCGCGTTTCTACCAGC
>JBDTXL010000568.1:0-2851 GCA_040006195.1 Gemmatimonadota bacterium
TGAGCCGGTGTGTGCCATCGAAGGTGAAGATCGCGACGTCGATCTCCTCCATCACGGTGAGCAGCAGCGACGTCGCCTCCACGGTGCTCAGCCGCTGCGATCGTAGCGTCGCCGCGAGCATGTTGACCTCGAGCAGTGCAAGGCCGAGCGCGTCGCTGTCGCGCGCGCCACGTGCGCGCGTGGAGAAGTCGCCCTCGCGGAGCGCCGCGAGCATGTTCGAGATCGTCTGCAGCGGACGGACCACTCGCTCGCGCGCGGCCATCGCGAACGAGACCCACCACACCAGCACGAAGAGCGTGATCGTCCAGCGCACTTTGCCGTCGTAGTCGCCGAACCAGAGCAGCAGAATCGTCGCGCCGCCTCCCGCCGCGCCGGCGAGGAGCGCCAGCCAGAATACCCTCGACTCGTGCGTCAGCCCCCTGCGCCGGCGCCGGTGGTCAGAGGCCATGCACCGCCAGGCGCCGGTAGAGCGCGCTGCGGCTGATTCCGAGGGCCTTCGCTGCGTGGCTCACGTTCCCATCATATCTCGAAAGCGCCTTCTGAATCAATACGCGCTCGGCCTCCTCGAGTGTCACCTCCTCGGCCTTTGCGCCCGTTGCGGCGCTCGGACGCAGGGCGAGATCGATCGCGCGCACCTGCTCTCCCTGCGCGAGCAGCACCGCGCGCTCGACTACGTGATCGAGCTCGCGGATATTGCCGGGCCACGGATGCTCTAGCAGCGCCTGCATCGCCGCATTGTCGAACGACGCGAGCGGCTTGCCGTAGCGCTGCGCATGCTTGCGCAGAAAGAAATTCGCGAGCGGCGCCACATCGTCGCGGCGCTCCCGCAGCGGCGGAAGCTGAATCTCGATCGTATTGAGACGAAAGAGCAGGTCCTCGCGAAAGTGACCAGCCTCGACCTCAGCGTGCAGATCGACGTTCGTTGCCGCGAGCACGCGCACGTTCACCTGACGAGGGCGCGAGTCGCCCACGCGCTCGACCTCGCCGGACTGCAGCACGCGCAAGAGCTTCGACTGCTGGTGGAGTGGGAGATTTCCGATCTCGTCAAGAAAGAGCGTGCCGCGATCGGCGAGCTCGAATCGACCCATGCGATCGTTCTTCGCATCGGTGAACGCGCCTTTGACGTGGCCGAATAGCTCGCTCTCGAACACGCCCTCCGAAAGTCCACCCATGTTCACCGCGACGAACGGGTGGTTGCGGCGCGGCGAGATCGCGTGCAGCCATCGCGCGGCGAGCTCCTTCCCCGTTCCGTGCTCACCGCCGATGAGGACGTTCGCGTCCGATGGGCCGACGCGCGACATGAGCTCGAGCACGGGGCGCATGCGCGGCGAGTCGGCGATGATCTCGGGGGCGCCCTCGCCGCGGAGGATCTCGTTCTCCCCCTCGAGGCGCTGCGACCGGCGCAGCGCACGCGAGAGCTCGAGCTGCGAGTTCACCGTGGTGAGCAGCCGCGCGTTGTCCCAGGGCTTTTCGATATAGTCCCACGCGCCGCGCCGCATCGCCTCGACGGCACTGTCGACGCTCCCCCACGCGGTCATCACGATGACGGCCATCGTGTGGTCGGCGGCCTGGAGACGCGGGAGGATGTCGAGTCCCTCCATCCCGGACGTGGTATCGCGCGAGTAGTTGAGATCCATCAGCACGGCATCGAGCGCGCGCGTTTCGACGGCGCTCAAAATCTCGGCCACCGATCGCGCGACCTCGATCTCGAAACCGCGCCCCTTGAGCATCAGGCGCAGCGCCTCGAGCACATCGGACTGATCGTCGGCGATCAGAATTCGCGACGGACGATCCTTTCCGCCATCGCCGTTGGTTGCGATCACGAAGAGCCACCCTCCGAGTACGGGCGCATCGGACTACTCCTCCCGCAGCGTGATGATCGGATCGAGTCGTGTCGCGCGCCGAGCAGGAATGTAGCACGCGAGAAGCGCGACCGCCGCGAGGATGACGGAAACGCTCAGCAGGGTGGCAGGATCGCTTGCGCCGACGTTGTACAACAACCCGGCGACGACGCGCGACAGCGCAAACGCACCGAACAGCCCGATCACGATCCCGATTCCCGCGAGCGCGGCGCCGTGCGACAGCACGAGTTGCAGCACTTTTCGCGGATGCGCGCCAAGTGCGAGCCGAACCGCGAGCTCGCGCGTGCGCTGCGTGACCATCGCCGTCATCACGCCGAAGATGCCGACCGCGGAGAGCGCGAGGGCGATCATCGCGAAGATATCCAACAGGGAGGCACTGAATCGCTGGCGGGCGAGTGACATCGAGAGGACGGTTTCCATCGGTCGAATTTTTCCGAGCGTCTGATCGGGGTCGACAGAGGCAAGCACTCCTGGCAGCGCGGAGCGAACGTTGGATGCAGCGTCCCGTGTGCGCAGGAGGAGCGTCATCGCGGGGTAGGACGCCTGATGGTACGCCAGGTACATGGCGGGGGCTGCGTCCTTATCGAGCGCCTGCCGTCGAACGTCGCTAACGACGCCGATCACTGCGCGAAGCGTGTCGTTGTTGTAGCCCGCGGAGATGCGCTTGCCGAGAGGAGACTGTCCGGGCCAGTATTTCCTCGCGAACGCCTCGTTGACGATGATGACCGGCGGGGCCACGGAGTCGTCCTGGACCGAGAATAGGCGACCGTTCTTGAGTGGAATTTTCATCACGGAGAAGAAGTCGGTCGTCACGACGTCGAGCATCTCCCCGTGTGCCGGTGGTACGTCCTCGCCGCGCGGCTCCCCTTCGAGCACGAAGCCGATCACCATGTTATCGCCGTCGAGCGGCAGCACGCTCACACCTGCCGCGCCGAGCACGCCAGGAATCGCGCGCGCCTTGTCGAGCAGGAGATCGTAAAACGCAGCTT
>JBDTXL010000569.1:0-4071 GCA_040006195.1 Gemmatimonadota bacterium
CTACGGCTCGTGGCGCATGCGGACGACGGAGCTGGTGCCCGTTGCGCCGATCGCGATCGTGCAGCCGAACATCCCGCAGGAGGACAAGTGGCAGGCCGAGAACCAGGGAAGGATTCAGGGGATTCTCGACGACATCACGATGAAGCGCATCGCGCAACATGATGCGAAGCTCATCCTCTGGCCTGAAGCGTCGCTCCCCGGATTCATCTCGGATCATCCGGAGTGGAGTAGCGCGATGCGGAGGATGGCCGCCATGTCGCACACGCCGATACTCTTCGGCACGCTCGATCTCGTGTGGCACGGCCCCGGCGACTATGACTATTATAATGCAGCGATGCTCGTCGATTCGGCAGGCGTGCTCAACGCGCAGGAGCCGTATCGCAAGTCGTATCTCGTGCCCATCGTCGAGCGCGTTCCGTTCGTGAATCCCCGCTGGTTCAAGAAGCTCAAGTATTTCGGCGGATACGGCCGCGGGCAGAACACGAAACCGTTCACGCTGTCGTTCGGCAAGGTCGGTGTGCTCATCTGCTACGAGTCGATCTTCCCGCAGCGCTCACGCGAGTTTCGCCGCGAAGGTGCGAGCATCATCGTCAACATCACCAACGACGCATGGTTCGGGCACTCGCTCGCGCCCTATCAGCACGAGGCGCACATGGCGCTGCGCGCGATCGAGAATCGCGTCGGCATCGTGCGCGCTGCCAACACCGGCATCTCCGGCTATATAGACCCGCTTGGCAGAATCTCCGGCGAGACGCAGCTCGATGTCGCAGACTCCCGCGTCTACAACGCGCAGACGACGAGCGTGACGACGCTCTACGTTCGCATCGGAGACTGGATCGGCACGCTCGCGCTGGCCTTGACGATCGCGGGGCTCATCTGGGCCCGCATGCGGCGCCAAACGGCGTGACCGGACTCTCGGTCGGAATCGACGTCGGGGGCACCTTCACCGATCTCGTTTCGATCGGCTCGGATGGCAGCGTCGAGTCGCGGAAGCGTCTCACGACCGCACACGACCAGAGCGAGGGCGTGCTCAATGCGCTCGTGGCGCTCGGCGCCGCGGCGAATACGATCGCTCGTATCGTGCACGGCACCACCGTCGCCACGAACATGCTGCTCGAGCGGAACGGAGCGCGCGTCGTGCTGTGTGCGACCGCGGGCGCCAGCGATCTGCTCGAGCTCCGCCGCCAGGAGCGTGCGTCGCTCTACGATTTGACGAAGCATCATCCCGAGCCGCTCGTGCGTCCGTCGTGGACCGTGGCGATCGAAGAGCGGATTACGCCCACTCGCATCGAGAAGCCGCTCGGCGCCGCCGCGATCGCGAGCGCGGTGACCGCGGTGCGCGCCGCGGCGCCGGAGGTCGTGGCGATCTCGCTGCTGCATTCCTATCGCGACGATGCCCACGAACGCGCGCTCGCGGCGGCGCTGCACGAGGCGGGGATCGACGCGGACATCGTCTGCTCGTCCGACATTCTCCCGGAGATCCGCGAATACGAGCGCACCGCGACGACGGTGGCCGAGTCGTATCTGCGGCCGGGAGTGGCGCGCTATCTGTCGCGGCTGGGGGAACGACTGAAGGCGCAGGGATATCCGCAGCTGTCGGTGATGACGTCGTCGGGCGGGATGCGATCGGCGGATGCCGCTGCCAAGAATGCGGCGTCGCTCGCGCTCTCGGGGCCGGCGGGCGGCGTGGCCGGCGCCGCATATGTCGCGCGACTCGCCGGCTTTCCGAATGCGCTCACCATCGACATCGGCGGAACAAGCGCGGACGCAGGGCTCGTGCTCGATGGCGAGCCGCTCATCGAGAGCGGCGGCGACGTAGCGGGAGTGCCAATCGCGTTGCCGCGCGTGCTGGTGGAGACGGTGTCCGCGGGCGGGGGAAGCATAGGCTGGGTCGACGATGGTGGCGCGCTACGCGTTGGGCCGCGCAGTGCCGGCGCGACGCCGGGGCCTGCTGCGTTCGGGCGCGGCGGCACGGAGGCGACGGTAACGGACGCGCAGATCGTGCTCGGCACGCTCACCGCGCGCACGATCGGCGTCGTGGCGCTCGACGCGAGCGAGGCGCACGCGGCGGTCGGCAGGCTCGCGCAGAAGCTCGGCGTCACGCCCGAGCGCGCGGCGCGCGCTATAGTGCAGAGCGCGGATGCCGCTATGGCGCGCGCACTCAGACGCGTGAGCGTCGAGCGCGGTGTCGATCCGCGGCGCTGTGCGCTGGTGGCGTTCGGCGGCGGCGGCCCGCTTCACGCTTGCGCGCTCGCCGATCACCTCGGTGTGCGCACCGTGCTCGTTCCGCCGTTCGCGGGGGTGCTGAGCGCGCTGGGGCTCGCGATCGCGCCCGAGCGCCGCGACGCGCTCGCGAGCGTGATGCGACCCGCGCATGCACTCACCGCTCCGGAGATGCGGGAGCTCGACACGCTGCTCGTCGCTCGGGCCGGCGCGCACGGCGGCGCGGAGGGAGGGCAGGTGACTCAACGCTTGCTGCGCGCGCGATACTACGGGCAGGGGCACGAGCTCGAGATTCCCTTCGCGCCGGGCGAAGATGGTACTGCGATCACTTCTCGCTTCGCGGGGGAGCACGAGAAGCGCATGGGCTTCACACTCGAGCGCGAGATCGAGGTGATCGGCGCGCGCATCGCGATCTCCGGAGCGGCGCGCGAGCCCAGGCTCGCGGCTCCGCACTTCGCGGACGAGACGCGACGCGGCCCCGATGTCATCGCCCTCGTCGACGCGACGCTGTTCGTCGCTGATGGCTGGACCGCGCGCGCTCTCGCGATCGGCGGCTACATCGTGGAGCGCGACGCGTGAGCGGTTCCGCGAGCGAAATTGTAGATCTGCTCGAGCTCGAGGTGATGGGCCATGCGTGGTCGGCGATCGCCGAGGAGATGGGGAGCATCCTCGTGCGCGGCTCGCTGTCGCCGAACATTCGCGAGCGGCGCGATGCATCATCTGCGCTCTTCGACGCGGGAGGCCGGATGGTTGCGCAGGCCGCGCACATCCCCGTGCACCTCGGCGCGATGCCCGAGGCCGTGCGCGCCGTGCGCGAGAAGTCGCCTGAGCCAGGCGATGTGTTCATCCTCAACGATCCATACGCGGGCGGCTCGCATCTCCCCGACCTCACGCTCGTGGAGGCCGTGGAGCTCGATGGTGAGATCGTCGGCTATGCAGCGGTGCGCGCGCACCACGCGGATGTGGGAGGGATGAGTCCCGGAAGCATGCCGCAGGGCGCGACGGAGCTCGTGCAGGAGGGGCTGATCCTTCCTCCCACGCTGCTCGCGCGAGGGGGGGCGGTGCGCGAGGACATCCTCGCTGTCATCCTCGCCAACGTGCGCACGCCGGCCGAGCGTAGAGGCGACCTTCGCGCGCAGCTCGCCGCGTGTGCCGCCGGCGCGCACGGTCTTCGCACGCTCATCGCGCGCGAAGGACGAGAGCGAGTGGCCGCGTCCGGCCGCGCACTCATCGATTACACCGCGCGCCGCGCCCACGCTGCGATCGTCGCCCTCGGCCCGCGTGCCGGCGGCGCCACCGACACGCTCGAGGGCGATGGCGACTCGGAGACGCCGGTGACCGTGAAGGTCGCGTTGCACACACGCGGCGATCGACTCGTTCTCAACTTTGCCGGCACGTCGCCGCAGGTGCGCGGCAACGTCAACTGTCCGCTCGCGGTCACGCGCGCCGCCGCCGTTTTCGTGCTGCGAACACTCCTCCCGGACGACGTGCCGACGAACGACGGGATAGCGCGCGCGATCGAGATCATCGCCGAGCCGGGGAGCGCGGTCAACGCGCGGTGGCCGGCGGCGGTGGCGGCGGGGAATGTCGAAATGTCGCAGCGGATCACCGACACGATCTTCCTCGCTCTCGCGAGCGCCGGACTCGATGTGCCGGCGCAGGGGCAGGGGACGATGAACAACGTCACTTTCGGCGGCGCCGGCTGGACCTTCTACGAAACACTCGGCGGCGGCCAGGGCGCATCGTCGCGCGGCGCGGGTCCGAGTGCCGTGCATGTGGGAATGAGCAACACACGCAACACGCCGATCGAGTCGCTCGAGTGGGCGTACCCGATTCACATTGAGGAAT
>JBDTXL010000570.1:0-2566 GCA_040006195.1 Gemmatimonadota bacterium
TCCGCGCGCGACAGCTGCCAGGTGAGCGCCGACGTCGCGCCGAAGCCGAAGCGATCGTCGTCTTCCTCCGTCTGGCTTCCGTCGCCTTCGAAGCTGCCGCCCGCGGGAGGAATCGTCAGGAAGAGACGCCACTGGCCCTGTGTCGCATACACGGTGGAGCGCCAGAGCATGTTTCCATCGACGACACGGAAGCTCGCCCGTTCCTGCGCGTGACGCTTGTGCCCCTGGTCGGTGGGATTGGAGACGATGTCGTAGTCGTGCGCGTGAAACTCATCTTCGCTCAGATAGCCGGCGGAATTCCATCGCGAGCCGTATAGCTCGACTCCGCCATCGATGGTCGTATTCGGCGTGAAGTCGTGCCCCAGTCGCACGTGGCCCTGCCCGAGATCGTACTCGCTGTTTGGTCGCCACCCTCCCTCGTGCACGTACCGCGCGCCGACGACGCCACGCGCGCGCGAGCCGGAGTCGTTACCGAAGCCCGAAAGCGCCGTGCCCTCGATGTGACCTGCCGAGCCGCCGTTGATCCACACACGTGAACCGTCGAGATGGTCGAGCGTGCGCACGTTCACGATTCCGGACACGGCGAAGTTTCCGAAGAGCGCGGACGTCGGCCCCTTGATGACGTCCAGATCCTGAATTGCCTGCGGAAAGATCAGGCTCATGTCGTTGTAGCCTTCGGCGTGCGCGTTCACCGGCTCGTTGATCGGCACACCGTCGATCCAGAGCGCGAGATCAGTCGAGTGGTCGGAGCTGAAGCCGCGCACCGAGGCATCGGAGGCGAAGCCCGGGCCCTGCCCCTGCAAGTGCACTTCGACTCCGGCGGTCTGCCGCAGCAGATCCCATGGCGAGGTCGCGGGCGTCTGCGCGATGTCGGTTGGTGTCACGTGAATCGCCTGGCGCGGCTCAGTCGGTCGTACCGCGGTGGCGGTGATCGTGACGACGGCAAGGCGCGCGGCGGCGCGGGCGCGTGCGGAATCGGCGCGTGAGATGCTGTCGCGCCGAATAGAATCCGGAACTGCAGCCTGCTGCGCCGCGACGCACACGGGCGCGGCGATGCAGGCGAAAACGAACAATTGTCGGAACATGGTCTCCGCTTCACTCGAGTCAGCGGCGCGAGCGAATCCCGGCCGCCGGCGTGCGCGAGGCGCACGTCGCAGTGGTCAGCTGCGAGCGGAGAGCGGAGGACCGATAGAAGGAGGGAGCCGAAACGCGGGCGGCTTGCGTTCACGCACGACTTCTGAGAAGCGCGAGGCGACCGCAGCGGGATGCGTGTACGTCGCTGACAGTGCGATCACCGCGTGATCACCGCCGCCGACTATGCACGCGCAGAGGCAGTCGTCGCAGCAGTTGCCGTCGTTGGTGCTCGAGCAATGGTGCTCTTCATGCGGCGGCTGCGCATCGTGATGCGACGCCATCGACATGTCGCACCCGTGCCGCATCCCATCACCAGCATGCGCCAGTATCATTGCCGGGCGCGCCGATACGATCGTGAGCGCGAGGAGCGCTACGAGGGCACAACGCAGGGAGTACACAGCGACGCGGATCACGGAGGAGAATTGCTCGGCCGAAGCGCGCACGTCAAGTGGTGATGAGCGCGTCCGCCTCGATCTCGATCATGAGCGACGGGTCGATCAGCCCTTTCACTTCGATCATCGACGTCACGGGACGTATCCGGCGGAAGTAGTCGCCGTGCGCGCGTCCGTACTCCTTCCACTGAGCAATGTCGGTCACGAACATCCGCGTGCGCACGACATCTTCCATCGACGCGCCGGCCCGTTCCAGCGCGCACTTCAGATTCTCGAGCACCTGCACGGTCTGCGCGTACGGGTCGCCCGGCGCCACGAGCTCGCCCTTTTCGTTCGTCGCCACGGTGCCCGAGACGAACACGTGGTCGCCCACGCGCACGGCGCGCGAGTATCCGACGTACGGTTCCCACTCAGTTTGCGTGGCGAACAGCTGACGCGACATTCGACGATCCTTTCGAGGGTATACCGAAAGGTAAATCGCGTCAGGCAGCCGGGCCGCCGAGCGCCGAACGGACGGCCATAGCGAGCGCGTCCGCAGTGCACGGTTTCGCTACGTACCGATAGCGCGGCGATATCTCGGACGGCTGGGAACATCCGTTGGAGCTCGAGGAGCCCGACATGAACAGCACCCGGAGATTCGGAAGAATGACCCGCAACTGCTCGACCAGCTGAGGCCCACGCACTCCCGGCATCTCGACTTCGGTGAGGAGGAGATCGATCGTCGCCTTGTGCGTGGTCGCGAGCTCGAGTGCCGACACTCCGTCCGACGCTTCGAGCACTGTGAAGCCGACGCGCGAAAGCGATCGCGTGAGCGCGCGCCGCACCGGCTCGTCGTCATCGACGATCAGCACCGTGACGCCATATACACGGTCGACAACCCGAGCCCCGTTCCCTTGCCCGGCGCTTTCGTCTGAAGAATGGCTCGAATATCTGGGCAGCCGTTGTTTGCGACATGCCGACTCCGGAGTCGCGCACCGCGAGGGTAACGTACGAGCCGGCCGGTGCGCCCTCGTGCGTATGAGCGTTGAGCGGTGTCACCA
>JBDTXL010000571.1:0-2244 GCA_040006195.1 Gemmatimonadota bacterium
TTCTCGTGAGCGGTGGCGGCGCGACGCAGTCCGGAAGCGAAGGCGGCGGGGAGTAGGCTCCGCCGCAAAACCGCGCGAGTGAGACGGGAACTATCTCCTCGCGCGATCGTATTTCAGGGAACCCCAGCTGTTCCCCATTCCAGGTATTTATGTCTCGAATCCGTACCGCGGCGCTGCTTGGCGTAATCGCGCTGCCGATCGTCATTGGCGGTGCCGCCATCGAGCGGCAATCCACCCGTGACGGCGCCCACGTGTTCGACCAGGTGCTCTCGCTCGTCAGCGAGCGCTTCGTCGACACGCTCCAGCAGAGTCAGCTCTTCGAGAAGGCCGCACGCGGTCTCGTGCAGCAACTCGACGATCCATACTCGGAGCTCTACACCCCCGCGCAGCTCAAGCGATTCTCCACCGTCGCCACCGGCAAGTACGGCGGCATCGGAATGCAGATCGAGCAGCAGGAAGGCGCAATCGTTGTCGTTCGCGTCTTCGATCACACGCCGGCCGAGCAGGCAGGCGTCGGAGAGGGCGATCGCATCGTCGGCATTGATACGGCATCCACGCGCGGCTGGACGTCGCAGCAGGTCTCCGACGTCCTCGTCGGCACGATCGGCACGAAGGTGAAGGTGAAGTTCGCCCGCCCGGGTATCGCGCAAGCCATCGAGCACTCGTTCGTCCGCGCCGAGATCCACGTTCCCGCCGTGCCGTACGCGATCATGCTCGACAACAAGATCGCCTACGTCCCGCTTCAGCAGTTCAGCGAGAATTCCGCTGCGGAGCTTCGCGGCAACGTCTATCGTCTGCTGCACGAAGGCGCGAAGGGAATCGTGCTCGACCTCCGCAGCGATCCGGGCGGCATCCTCGATCAGGGGCTCGACATCGCGGATCTCTTCCTCGCGAATGGTCAGACGATCGCGAGCGTCCGCACGCGCACCGGTCCGCCGCAGGTGTTCAACACGCATGGCGGACAGCACGTCGCCGATGTGCCGCTCGTCGTTCTCGTCGACGGCTACTCCGCATCGGCGAGTGAGATCGTCACCGGCGCGCTGCAGGATCACGATCGCGCGCTCGTCGTCGGCACCACGTCGTTCGGCAAGGGACTCGTGCAGACGGTCTTTCCTCTCGACGGCGGCTGGGCGATGAAGCTCACCACCGGCAAGTGGTATACGCCGTCGGGCCGCTCGATTCAGAAGAACCGCAAGCACATCGATCCCGACTCCGCCGTCGGCGCGGTCGCGAGCCAGGACTCGAAGCCCGACTCGCTCGAGCAGGACTCCGTGAAGAAACACCGCCCGCAGTACAAGAGCGACGCGGGCCGCACGATCTACGGCGGCGGCGGCGTCACGCCGGACATTATCGTCGCAGAAGACACGGTGACGACGGCCGAGCAGGACTTTGCGAAGTCGATCGCTCCGAAATTCCCTGCGCTGCGCGGTGTGCTCTACACGTACTCCTTCGAGCTGAAGGATCACGTGACGAAGGACTTCACCGTGAAGCCCGAGTGGCGCGATGAGCTCTACAAGCGTCTCGAGGCCGCGAAGATCGTGACGGATCGCAAGGGCTATGACGCCGCGACTCCGCTCGTCAACCGCTGGCTCTCGCAGCAGGTCGCTCGCCTCGCCTTCGGCGATTCCACCGCGTTTCGCCGCACCGTCGTCGACGATCCCCAGCTGCGCAAGGCGCTCGAAATGCTTCGCAAGGGGCAGACGCAGAAGGACCTCTTCTCGATCGCCCGCACGGACGCAACACCGGGTCATTAGCTTTCCGGAATGCGAAACGGACGTGAGGTAATCACCGTGGCCACGCTCGTGGCCGCGGTTGCTTGTCACAGCGGCGCAGCCCACCTCGCGCAGCCCGCTCCCGCTCAAGGCACTGCCCCTCGCGCCGTCGAGCCGCACCTCGCCAACATCCGCCAGCTCACACACGGTGGCGAAAATGCCGAGGCGTACTTCAGCACCGACGGCAAGAAGCTGATCTTCCAGAGCACGCGCGACACGCGGAGCTGCGATCAGGAGTACGTCATGAATGCCGACGGCTCCGCGCAACACCGCATTTCCGACGGCACGGGGAAGACAACGTGCGGCTACTTCTTCGGCTACAACACGAAGGTCTTCTACGCCTCGACGCGCGCGGCCGACAGCGCGTGCCCGAAGCGCCCCGACCCATCCAGGGGCTACGTCTGGGGCCTCGACAATTACGACATCTACACCGCCAACCCCGACGGCAGCGGCACGCAGCGCCTCACGAAGA
>JBDTXL010000572.1:0-4258 GCA_040006195.1 Gemmatimonadota bacterium
CCTTCTTGTACGCGACGCCGAGCACGAGCACCTTCGAGCCCTTGAGCGGCTTCCCCGCGTCGTTCAGCGCATCCTGCAGTTTCCCGACCCAGAACGCGGGCATCTCGGTGTTGATCTCGCCCGCGAGCTCTATCATCCGTGTCTTGTAATGCAGCGTGCGCATCTTCCACGCGAGATAGTGCGGATCGAGCGGAATACAGTGCCCGCCGAGTCCGGGGCCCGGCGTGAATTTCATGTAGCCGAACGGTTTGGTGGCCGCGGCCTCGATCACTTCCCACACGTCGACGCCCAGCCTGTCGCAGATCATCGCCATCTCGTTGACGAGACCAATGTTGATCATGCGGAAGGTGTTCTCGAGCAGCTTCGCGAGCTCCGCGGCTTCGGGCGATGACACCTCGACGACCTTGTCGATGAACAGCTGGTACACGCGCCCACCCAGATCCGTGCACTCGGGCGTCACACCGCCGAGCACCTTCGGGGTGTTCTTCGTGAACCACTTCGCATTCCCCGGGTCCACGCGCTCGGGCGAGAAGCAGAGGAAGAAATCCTTGCCGACGACCAGTCCGTTGGACTCGAAGCGCGGCAGCATCAGCTCGCGCGTCGTCCCCGGATAGGTGGTCGACTCGAGCACCACGATCTGCCCCGGGCGCAACCGATCGACGATGGCTTCGGTGGCCGCCACGATGTACGACATGTCGGGATCCTTCGTCTTCCCGAGCGGAGTCGGCACGCAGACGGAGATGACGTCGCATTCGCCGAGCCGCGACATGTCGGTGGTCGCCTCGAGCTTCCCGGACTTCCGGAGCGCCGAGACGTCCGCGCCTTTCACGTCCTTGATGTGGCTCTCGCCGGCGTTCACGAGCCCCGCAACCCGTTCCGAAACCTCGAAACCGATCACCTTGAGCCCGGCGTGCCCCATCTCGACGGCCAGCGGGAGCCCCACGTAGCCGAGCCCCATGACGCCGCAGACCAGCTCGCGACGGTCGATTTTGTCCGACAGCGATTCGAAAGTTCCCACAGGCCGATGATTGGGTGGTGAGGTCGCGCCGCTGGGAGGACGCCCCCCGCGCGACGCCGGTAACCTCGCCGGGGCGTCGGCAGTCTGAAAGAAGAGCGCGGCGCGCGCACGCCTCAGGTGCCGGAACTTAACGGAAGCAATTTGACCGATCAAGCAAATCGCTACCCTCTGCCGCTGGCGCCGACTGCGCTGTCGGCGCTCGTGCCGTGCTCCCACAATGGGTGTCCGCTGGGCGTCGACGCGCCCGCGATTGCCAGCGCGCTCCTCGCCGGCGACCACCCGCGCGCTTTCCTGCTCGCGCGTGGCCCCAACCCCTTCGCAAGCGCCTGCGGACACGGCTGCCATGCGCCCTGCGAGACCGCCTGCAACCGGCGCGGGTTCGGTGCCCCGGTCGCGATAGCGGCACTCGAGGCCTATGCGAGTGGCTTCTCGACCCCGCAGACGCTCGCCTCGCCCGAGCCCTGCACGTCCGCGCACGACGCGCGCTCCGTCGCCGGACTCGTTGGAGAGACGCCGGACACGGCCTTCCGCGCCGCCCGCTCCGGCAAGCGCGTCGCGATCATCGGCGCCGGCGCCGCTGGCATGGGCTGCGCGCACGACCTCGCCCTCCTTGGCCACGAGTCCACGATCTTCGACGAGGCGAGCGAGCCGGGCGGCGTGCTGACGGGCGCGATCCCGTCCTTCCGCTTCCCGGTCGCGAGCGCACGCGCCGAGTGCGCATCGATTCTCTCGACGCACGCACAGCTCGCGTCGAACGCGCCCGTCACGGGCATCGAGACGCTCCGCGCAATGCTCGCGACGGAATTCGACGCGATCTTCCTCGCGACCGGCGCGTCGGCGCCGGCGGACACGATGTTTGCGGGCCAGCCTCCGCATCCGCGCGTCGTCGATGCCATTGCGGTGCTCGCGAAGCACGTGCCGCTCTCCGGACGCGTCGTCGTGATCGGCGACGGCGATCTCGCGCTCGATGCCGCGCGCGTCGCGCTCCGTCGCCCGCGCAGCGAAGAGGCGCGGAGCGTCGCGAGCGCGCACGCCGTGCTCCCGGAGCCGCTGGAGCAGACGTCGGCGCAGCCGGAGGCGCTCGCGGCCGCGCTCCAGGACGGCGTCATTCTCCACGGCGGGTGGCAGCCGCGCCGCTATCTCGTCGATGAGCAGGGTGCGCTCACCGGCGTCGAGATCTCGCACGCGACGGAAGGCGTGACGAAGGTGCTCGCCTGCGACTCACTCGTGACTGCGAGCCGACGCATTCCGGGGCGCCAGTTCGGCTCGGAGCTCAAGCACGACGAGCGCGGGTTCATCGCGGTCGATCCGCTGACACTTCAGACATCGCTGCGCGGCGTGTGGGCCGGCGGCGCGTGCGCCTTCGGGCATCGGACGATCGCGCACGCGGTCGCCGACGGCAAACGCGCGGCGTGGCAGATTCATGCGGCGCTCACGAAGAGCGTCGTGCGAACGGTGATGTCCGCGGCCTGGGTGGAGCTGGGCGACGAGGAATGGGATGGCGAGCGCGCCGCGCGCGCGATCGCCGCGCGTCGCGTCGACAACGCCGCATCGACGGCGCCGCCGGCGGATCCCTTCTCGAGCAGCGCGCTGCGCGACGTCCAGGAGATCGTGCGCGAAGCGAGCCGCTGCTTCGACTGCACGGTGCTTCCGGTGATCGCCGACGACTGCACGAAGTGCGGCAAGTGCGTGAGCGGCTGCCCGGACAAGGCGCTCTCGTTCTCGAACGACGAAGTACGAATGGTGGTCGTCGACAGCGCGCAGTGCACGCGCTGTGGTGCGTGCGTGGAGATGTGTCCCCCCGGCGCGATCGCGATGGCGCGCGCGATCTGGGAAGAGCGGCTCGTGGCGGGCCTTGCCCCTACTCCCGAGCGCCGCGCGCCGGTGATTCGCCGAGCGCCGAGCTACACGCCGCCGGACATTGGGGGGCTGCCGGCGGTTCGGATTTAGCATCACGTGGAGCTCGAATCAGCTCAGCCTGCGCGCACCACCACGATCGCAACCGACGCTAGCTGACCGTCGCTCCGCCGCGCTTGAGGCGGCCGATCAGCGCTTCCGTCGCGCGCACGTGTAGCACGAGCTCGGAGTCCTCACTCCGCTGATCGATCACCTCGCCCTCGCGATGTAGCTCGGCCAACAGGCGGCCGTCGCTAACCGGGATTCGCACCTCCGACACCGGACGCATCGTCCGCACGCGCGTCGTCAGCGCGCGGAGCAGCGGCTCGAGGCCATGCTCCGAGACCGCCGAAACGAAGATCGAGTCCGGATACTTGTCCCGCACCTGCTCCTGCAGCGAGAGCAGCGCGTCGTTGTCGAGGCGGTCGATCTTGTTGAAGACGTGGAGCACGGGCTTCTCCAGCACGCCGAGCTCGTTCAACACACCATCGACGACGTGGACGTGATCCTCCCACGTCGATCGACTCGCATCGATCACGTGCAGGAGCAGATCCGACTCGTTCACCTCCTCGAGCGTCGCACGAAACGATGCCACGAGATGATGCGGCAGCTTCCTGATGAAGCCGACTGTATCGGTGACGAGCGCCTTCTGATGCTCGCCGAGCTTCACCTCGCGCGTGAGCGGATCGAGCGTCGCGAAGAGCCGGTCTTCGACGAACACCTGCGAGTCGCCCGCGAGGGATCGCAGCACCGATGACTTCCCCGCGTTCGTGTACCCGACCAGCGACACGCGAAACTCACCCTTTCGCGAGTGCCGCTGCACGACGCGGGCGCGCGTCACGTCGACGAGGCGCTCCTTGAGCAGCTTGATCCGGTTGTTGATCAGCCGGCGATCGGTTTCCAGCTGTGTTTCACCGGGACCGCGCATGCCGATACCGCCGCGAAACTTTTCGAGGTGGGTCCACATGCGCGTGAGGCGCGGCAGCGTGTACTCCAGCTGCGCGAGCTCCACCTGCATTTTTGCCTCACTCGTGCGCGCGCGGGTCGCGAAGATGTCGAGAATCAACTCCGCGCGATCTACGACGCGAGTGTTGAGCGCGGTCTCCACATTGCGCCCCTGCGCCGGCGAAAGCTCGTCGTCGAAGATGATGACCGTCGCCTGCTGGGCCTCGATGGCCAGGCGAAGCTCCTCGATCTTTCCCTTGCCGAGGTAGGTGCCGGGGTGTGGGCGGTCGAGCATCTGCGTCACTTCGCCAACGACCGTCGCTCCTGCCGTATCCGCCAGCTCGGCCAGCTCCTCGAGATGCTCGTTCAGCAGATGTCTCGCGCGCGCGGACTTGATTG
>JBDTXL010000573.1:0-3223 GCA_040006195.1 Gemmatimonadota bacterium
TGGTCGACGACTGCTACCTTGATGAGACCGGAGCCGATATCGAGTCCGATTGTCGTCTTCTTGCGACCGAAGAGCGCCATGTTGGAGGCCGGTGAGAGGCGGGGATTACTACGTAATTGGACGTGGACGTGATGCGGTGGGGCAGTTGTGGCACGGTACGATACCCGTAGGTCAACCGGGCTGTACCAAAGCTTTGCTACTGTGACACGAGCGGGGGCGGTGAACGTAACACCCTATTTCGGGGACTTCGGCGCGCTGCGTGACAGCAAGCAAGTGCGGCGCGACAATGTCAGCGCGGGAGTTCCAGCCATGAATGCAAGCGGGCGGGAACGGGGTGTTGGGCGCTGTCAAGTACGACGATCATGGACACGCGACGTCTCGCGAACGCCAGCGGAGAGAGGCCGACACGCGCGTCGGAGATGAGGAGAAAGAGGCGCGGAGTGAGCTTCGTGATGCGGACGGTATCGATCGCATCGGCGACGGAGAGTGGATAGGAGCGGGTGGCGAGCACGCCGCGTGATGGGCTCACGCTCCATGCGGAGTCCCACATCGAGGGGGAGAGATTCTGCGCGAGCGCGAGCTCCGCGGCGTCGAGCGCTCGAGCGCGGAGGAGTTGCTGCATGGCTTCCCTTCTCTCGACGAGCGCGGAGAAAACGACGCCGATGATGAGTGCACCGAGAACGGCGATGGCGCCAAGAGTCATCATGAGGGCGACGCCCTTTCTGCGGGCGGGAGTCAATTGCGAAGCGCGATCGTAGTCGCGAGGGAGTCGAGGGTGTCGGGCGCGGTGCGCCGCGCCGCGATCGCCAGCACATCGATGCGCGCGACGCGGAAGGGATCAGCGGTCTCCGCGCCTGCGAGATCCAGATAGGCGAAGTGGATTCCTCCGGGCGCGTATGGGCCGCTCACCGGCTGCACGATGTTGCAGGGAGTCGCGCGCGACGAAAGGCAGTCGAGGTAGCCGAGGTACCAGCGGGAGTCGGAGGCGCGATAGAGCTCATAGCGTGCGCGGCGCACGATGCGAACGAGGGCGCCCGGCTCGATCGTGGATTCGAGCGGAGGGTCGAGGGCGAGCGTCAGCCCCGCAGCGGCATCCGCTGCCGTCATCGTAAAACCCGTTGCGGTGGGGCAGCTCCCGCCGCCGGAGGATGGAGCGGTGAGCACGTGCCGCTGCCATACATCGCCCAGGGTGGAGTCGGTGGCGAGAACGAGTAGAGTATCGCCGGCCTCCACCTGGGTGCCGATCCAGGTCAGCGGAGCGCCGGACGCGAGACGCTCGGGAGGGATCGTAATGCGCGTGCGCGACGGCGAAATCGAGCAGACAACGCTCTGCGCGAGCGTCGCGCGATACTCGACGGCGCTCGAGCCTATCGCGTAGAGGTCGCCGTCCTCCGGCGTAAGCGCTCGCAGCTCGGTCTGGAAAAGCGATGCGGCATCCCGCACCGTCGCGCGCGATCCGATCGCGCTCGACTGAGCGCGATAGAAGCGCTCCTGGTGGATGACAGTGCTCAGGGTGGCGGTACCCAGGATGGCGAGGAGGGTGATGACGACGATCAGCTCGACCAGCGATGCGCCGCGACGTGAGACGCAGATCATGGGCACCACGCGCCGCTCGAGAGCACGTCCGTGCGGAGATCGTGCCGAGCGCCTTCGGGATACTGCACGCTGTCGCTGAGTGCCTGCCCTTCGGGTGCGAGCGTCGCGCTCCACCACTCGCTGATTCCACCCATGCTCGTGGTGCCGGACGCAGGCACGCACGGACCCGCGCGCATCGCTTCCATGCGCGCCTGCCCTCGCTCGACAGCCACTCCCGCGCGCGCTGCGTCGCCCGTGAGTCGCGCCACCGCCACCGAGGTGGAGGCGAGGGCGAGCACGCCCGTGCCGAGGACGAAGCACGCGACGAGGAGCTCGAACAGTGTGAAGGCGGGGCGATTGCGGCGGGAGATCGTTCGCATGAGCCGAGTCTATCGGCGGCATGCGAAGGGTGCGTCAGCGAACGGGTGCGGGGCGCATTGAAGCGCTGCCCCTCAACTCCCCAAATCGTAATCCCGGATCTTGTACAGCAGCGCCCGATGCGACAGGTCGAGCAGCTGCGCGGCGCGTGTCCGGTTGCCGTTCGTCCGCTCGAGCGCACGCCGGATGAGCGTGCGTTCCAGAGCCTCGGTCTGCCGCTTCACCGAGAAGTCGTCCACCGCCGGCTGCGCCGCGGAGACGGGCGCGATGATGTCGGACAGATGCTCGCGCTCGATCGTCGGGCCGGTCGTGAGCACGAGCGCGCGCTCGATCACGTTCTCGAGCTCGCGCACGTTGCCCGGCCACGCGTAATCCATCAGCGTGCGCATCGCCGGCGGCGAGATCGACTCGACCTTGAGCCCCAGCCGCGCGTTGTAGAGCCTGAGGAAGTGCAGCGCGAGCTCGGGCACGTCCTGCGCGCGCTCGCGCAGGGGCGGAAGCCTGATCGTGACGACGTTCACGCGATAGTAGAGATCGCCGCGAAAGCGCCCACTCGCGACGTCCACGGCGAGGTCGCGATTCGTTGCCGCGACGACGCGCGCGTCGATGCGCTGCGACGTCGTCGCACCCACCCGGCGAACCTCACCTTCCTGGAGCGCGCGCAGGAGCTTCACCTGCAGCGCCGCGGGCAGCTCCCCGATCTCGTCGAGGAACAGCGTTCCACCGCTAGCCTCTTCGAACAAGCCGATCTTGTCGCGATCGGCGCTCGTGAAGGCGCCCTTCACGTGCCCAAAGAGCTCGCTCTCGAGCAGGGGCTCGGGAATCGCGCCGCAGTTTACGGCCACGAACGCCTTGTCCGCACGCGGGCTGCTCGTGTGCACGAGCCGCGCGACGAGCTCTTTGCCCGTTCCACTCTCGCCAGTGATCAGCACCGTGCTCGGGTGCCGCGCGACCTTGCGCGCCATGTCGAGCGCCGCCTTGATCGACGCCGAATGTCCGATGATCTCGTCCGCGCCGCGAATAGTGGAGAGCTGATCCTCGAGCTCCTCGACCTTCGCGCGAAGCTTCTCTCGCTCCGCCGCCTTCCGCACCGCGAGCACGACCTCCTCGGCGCGGAACGGCTTCTGGACGTAGTCGTAGGCGCCCTTCTGCATCGCCGCGATCGCCGTGTCGGAGTCGCCGTACGCGCTCATCGCGATCACGAGCGCATGGCCGCCGCCCTGCGTGTAGCGCTCGATGAACTCGAGGCCGTCCATCTTGGGCATGCGCA
>JBDTXL010000574.1:0-5934 GCA_040006195.1 Gemmatimonadota bacterium
AGAGCAAATGACTCTTAATCATTAGGTTGTAGGTTCGATTCCTACTGGGCGCATTCACGTAAGTTGCACCAAGAAAACAACTTAAGACGCGCTGGCCGCTCCACTGGCTGGCGCGTTTTTCGTCCACAGTGCGCCTACAGTGCGCCGACGGTGAACGCTTCACGGGTGATCGCATACGCGTCGTGCGCTCTCAGCGTGCGCGGCACGCTGACAAAGCCGTTGGCGATCAGCACGCGTCGGCTTGTCTCATTGTCCTCGGCGACTTCTCCGATCACGCGCGGCGTATCGGTCAGCGCGAACAGCGCACCCGTCACGCGTCGCACGGCGTGCACCATGTAGCCCTTGCCCCGCGCATGAGACGCGAGCCAGTAGATCAACGTGAACGCGCCGGACTGCTCACGGTACGCTTCGACTTCACGGACGATCGCGCCCGTTGCGTCGAATACGCCAAGCGCATACGCCGCGTCGCGCGTGCTCGCGCTGATCTGATCGATATGTCCTGCTACCAGCTAGTCGTTTTCCGTCCACGCAAATTCAAGCAGGTGCGTTCGGTTGGCGCGCACCACGACACCATACGCCTCCGCGTCGCTAGGCCTCCACGGCCGGACGTCGAGGTGCGGTGCGTGCGCTGACACTTACGCGCCCGACCCGTAGTCGGTCATAGCTGAGTGCCGGTGAGTGGCTTATCGCGGCCCACCATGATCGTTGCTGCCCACGCCAGCGCGATCCACGCGACACGAAACCACGAGTGCCCGGAAGCGGCCCCGAACCCAGCGAACGCAAAAAACTGAACGGCGTGTGCGGCATCGTGCCGCGCCTCAGTCGCACGCTTCCGCACCGCCCGACTGATCGCCATGCCTGCATAGATGACGGCGAGCGGCACGCTGTACAGAATTAGGAACCGATCAAGATGGTCGCCCACCGTGCCCGGGCGTGTGAGCTCCACCGCTGCGACGAGCACCGCCAAGGCAATGGCAAAATACTTGTTTCGTGTCATCGATCTCCTCTAAGTATACGCCTCATATCTTGCACCGTTCGATTTCTGCGATTGCACGCGTGATGCTCGCGAGCGCCGCCGCCTTTCCGGCCGCAAAGCCCGCGACGAATCGATCGTCGGCCTCACCCTCGCCGGGTGACATGCCGTAGCGAATCCACGCAGGCGTATTGCCCGTGAGTTTGCAAAGCTGCGCGAGCGAATCCTCAGCGATCTCTCCGCCTGCGAGCCACAGGACAACAGATTTGCGCGCCACCCCGCATGCTGTGGCAGCCTCGCTTTGCGTAAGTCCCGCTTTCTTGATCGCCTCGCGAATCCGCGCGCCCCGTGCCTTATTCTGCATGTGCAGATGATGTCGGGCGGCCTCGTTGACCGGAATACTGAACCGGCAACTGAACCGCACTGATGCCACCCGCCCGATTACACTGTCATGGTCCTTTTTCTGCAGCCTAGGCGATGATCTTGAAGGGATGTTTGCTTGCAGCGAGTAGCGCGACACCCTTGTCGTCGATAAGCAATACCAGATGAATGCCCTTCGCCCTTGCGAGCGAGCGCAGCACTCGGAGGCCGCCGCCCAATCGCTCAACGGACGAAAGCCGGCGTTGGCTCATCGCGTTCGGCCCACTCTTCACCGATTCGAGCCAAGCGGACGTCCACTCGTTTGCATCGCGTTCGAGCTTCTTTTTCACGACACCTTGCCGGTTCTCTAGCATTAAATCGGGCTGAGAACGGAAGCAACATCCTTCCGCAGCCATTTTTGATCTCGGCGGGCGCAGCGAGAAAAAAGGAGAGCCGAGTCTGCAGTATCGAAACCCCTAGTTGTGATCAGCGCCGTTCGCATGATGGGAACCTGCTGGCGAGATGGTGTGAGTAGCCGTGTACACACAGGACCACCTGCATGCGCTGCAGGCCCCGCTACTTCAGATACGCGAAGTGAATTCACTAGGTTTCGATTTCTGCACAGCTAGATTTTGGCCCCGGTCGCAGCGCCATAGCTCGTATTCAACGTTCTAGACCACTGAGAAGCACTGCTATTCTACGTCCGACGGCCCCCGCTCTTTGTCGGCGTTCAGTCGTAAAATAATTCGGGCTGCGCTTTAGATAGGCTTTGCGCTTTCGGCGCCTCCTTGAATGTGTTATTTGGCCCCGTCGTACGTGTATGCCTGCGAAGCGCCCCCCGCGCCCCCCAGGGGTCGGGTTTCCTCGGACGCGCTATAAGGGAGATCACGGCAACGAATAGGGAGTCGCCTGACAGACAGGCTGTGGGACGCCAACTAAACATTCAGGTGCAGAGTTCACGTGCGTCGGCAGCGGGGGCAGCAACAGTGCTATCGCTCGCAGGATTTCGATCGCAGGATTTCGATTGCGACCGGCGCAGGCGTCCTAATATCTCGTCTCCGGAGCTTCCAGTGCGTGTAATTCGAGTCGTTTCGTTTCGTGTCGGCTTCCTGGCCGCCGCCGCGCTCCTTCTGATGGCAGCGCCCTCTCCGCTCCGCGCACAATCAGCGGCGCACCTCACCGTGGTGACAATGGTCGACAAGCCGGGCGGCCATTTCGCGTTCGAGCCGGCAACCTTTTCGGTGCAGCGCGGGGATACCGTGCGCTTCGTGCAATCGAGCACGGCGCCGCACAATGTGCATTTCAAGAAGACTCCCAAGAGCGCCAAGCTGGGCGCCGCGGCCGTGGGACCCTATGTGATTGCTGCCAACGCGACATACAACTTGATCGTCGATGCGCGATTCGTCGATGGCGCCTACGAGTTCGTGTGCGATCCACACGAAAGTGTCGGTATGCAAGGCACGATGACGGTAGGCGCGTCCGCGAAGTAAGCAGTCAACACGCACCTTCGAAAGGTCAACAATGGGAATCATGTCTTGTATTCCGTTCACCGCAGCTGCGCGTCGCCTAGGGCGGGAGGTCCTGGTCGCCCTCACCATCGTGATGGGTGCAGTCGTGGGGGTGGGGCGGGCTGGCGCGGAGACGCCCGTGGTAACTCCGGCCGCGCGGGACTCCCTCCTGCCGTATCTCGATGCGCGACGGGTAGTGTTTCCCTCGAGCGCTGAGTTGCGCGCCCTTCGCTTGCGACGCATTCCGGGATTTTCGCGGCAGACGAAGCTCGCCTGCAGCGCGTGTCACTACGGATTCCCGCAGCTCACGCCGTTCGGACGCCTGTTCAAGCTTAACGGCTACACGCTGACGGGGCTGGCGACGATCGACGATGGAGACTCGTCGCGCCTTTCGCTCAAGCTCGCGTCCATCCCGCCGATTTCGGCCATGGCGGTCACGTCGATCACGCACCTAGCGAAGGTGCTACCGGGAACACAGAACAACTCGGCTGTCTTTCCGGATCAGTTGAGCGTGTTTCTCGCCGGAGAGATCACGCCGAAAATCGGCACGTTCGTGCAGATCACCTACGCTGCGCCCGATGGATCCATCGGCATCGACAATACGGAATTCCGTTTCGCCGACCGCACACATCTCTTTTCGCAGGAACTGCTCTACGGCGTTACGCTGAACAACAATCCGACAATGCAGGATGTCTGGAATACCGTACCCTCGTGGAGCTTTCCGTTCATGACGAGCAGCGCTGCGCCTACTCCGACGGCCGGCACGCTGGTCGATGGCGCGCTCGGACAGCAGGTGGTCGGTCTCGGAGGATACGGTTTGTGGCATCAGCTGGTGTACGCGGAGGTGACCGCGTATCGATCGGCACAGCAGGGCGTCGCCGCTCCGCTCGACGCGAGCGCGAGCAGCGTCGCGCACAACGTGATTCCCTACTGGCGCCTCGCGCTGCAGCACCAATTCGGCCGCAACTACGTCATGCTCGGCACGTACGGGCTCAGTGGCCGGCTGTACCCGGCGGGAGTGTCAGGAGCGACGGACAAGTACAATGACGCTGCAGCCGACCTGCAATTCGAGCGGATGGTGAAGAACGGGGTCGTAGTCGTGCGCTCGACGTTCATCCACGAGTCGCAGACGCTCGACGCGCTCGCAGGTGGGGAGGAGCCGGGAGCGGCAAATCTACACAACACGCTGAAGGTATTTCGTGCGAATGCGTCGTACATGCCGTCGACGCGTGCCAACTTCACGATTGGATATTTCAATACCTCGGGCACTACCGACGCCCTCCTCTACCCTCAAGAGGCGATCACCGGAAGCGTGAACGGCTCGCCAAGCTCGTACGGCGGGATCGGCGAATTCGATTTCAATGCCTGGCAGAACACGCGACTCGGCGTTCAGTACACCGCGTACGGAAAGTTCAACGGTGCGTCCGGCTCGTATGATGGCTTTGGTCGTAGAGTGAGCAACAATGATGCGCTGTTCGTATTTCTTTGGGTCGCCTTCTGAGAGCCTGAATCACTCGCGGGGGCGCCTCTGGCGGGGCGAGCACGTGCCGCTCGTTCACACGACGGACGACGACGCTGGCTTCGCCACTCGGCCGCGGGCATGAGAGAGACGGAACGCTCGGCTACTTCACACTGCACTGCTGGAATCACAATCGAAGGTGAACCATGCCGCAATTCGCTGGAACAACCTCGAAGGTAAATGGCGCAACCGTGATCGCGGCTTCGCTCGCCGCTAACGCACCGACTCACGCTCTCGGCATGGGATTTCCTCTGCTTCTCGCGCTGGCCGATGATGAGGCGTCCTTCGCAGCGATCCGGATGACGCAGGTGCTCGCGCGCGCGAGGGGTGCGGTGCCGAGCGTCCTCCGCGCCCTAGGCGATGCGCCTGCGGCTGAGACGTCGATGTCTCAGCTGGCGGACACCGCAATGGAAGAGCATCTCCGCTCCGACTACGTGAACGAGTGCCGCGCCGCCGTAGAAAAGATGCTGTCGGCGGAGGCGGGAGATGTGGAATGGGCGGTCCATGTCACGGACAAGGCTCCAATAGACGCGATCGTCGAGCGCGTGAGAAGCCAGCGCGCCGAACTGATCGTCATGGGGCTGCGTCACCATGGGGTGCTATGGCGCGCGATCACGCGAGACCTGCTCGCGGAAATAGTGCGGAGGGCGCGCGTGCCCGTGCTAGCGGTGCGGCCCGAGTTGTTCGGGCATCTGCCGCGCCGCATCGTGGTGGCTGTGGACTTCGGTGCCGCGAGCATTCGCGCAGCGCACATCGCTCGCGAGCTGCTCGAGGACGACGGCACGTTGTGTCTGGTGCACGTGACGCCGAGCAACTCTCCTGCCGTACGGACGAAGCTCGAGCGCATACACGGCGATCTCGTCGCGGCGCCACGCATGACGGGGACGTCGGTCGTGCTTCACGGCGACGTGCAGTCCTCGATCGAGGGTTGCGCGCAGGCGATGCATGCAGACCTGCTTGCCGTGGGCAGCGGGGAGCGTTCGTTGCTGGACCGGTTGGCCCACGGCCCTCTTTCAATAAAGCTGGCGCATTCGGCGCCGTGGTCGACGCTCATCGTGCCGGCGCGACGGGACGACTAAGGCTTGAACCGCTCGCTGAGCCACTATTCGTTCGCGTCGCTTGGCCTCCGGGACGAATATCGAAGTGCTGTGGCGGCCGACTCGTTTTCTCAGCGGCTTACCGGGTTAGCGGAGAGGTAGTCGTTAGCGAATAGATCGGTGAGTAGGTTGATCGCACTACTAATGCGCTCATACGCGCACCAATGCGAATGACTCCGCTCATTAGGTTGTAGGTTCGATTCCTACTGGGCGCATGTAGCGTGTAAGGCATAGTTAGAATATCACAAAGGGGCACTCCATTGGGGTGCCCCTTCGTACTGCCACATCCTCGGTTTTGCTTAAGCCAGGGGAAAATGGTCGCACCGTATCCCATGCAATCGCAGCTCCCGCATTGCCGGTGAAACGGCGTCAATGTACCAATGCGCGAGGAGTGCGCGATCCGATGCCGCGACGTGTGACGAGGTAGGTGGCGAAACTGCCCAGCCAATGGCCCCCAGCGTAATGCTCTCCGGTAAC
>JBDTXL010000575.1:0-11178 GCA_040006195.1 Gemmatimonadota bacterium
ACGCCGACGAGCGTGCCCCAGAGCGGTACGCCACGTATGAACGATTTCGTACCATCGATTGGATCGAGCACCCACCGGCGACGAGCCTCCGGACGGGTCGCACCCAACTCTTCCCCCAGAATACCATCCGCAGGAAAGCGCTTCTCGATCCACTCCCTCGCCAATCGCTCGGCAGTCCGATCCGCGATCGTCACCGGCGATCCATCCGCCTTCGCCTCGACCTCGAGCTGCTGCCGGAAGTAGCCGAGCGCGATGCCGCCGGCGAGACGTGCTACGTCCTCGACGGCCGAGAGCAGCGCGTTCGCGGATTCGCTCATGCCACGGCCCTCACGCGAAGGCCGGATGAACGCAACAGCTCCTTGATCGCGCGAACCGTCGTCGAGCCGTCGTGCAACATCCCGGCAACGAGCGCCGCATCCGCACCGCCGCTCTCGAGGACCTCGCGTACATCCTCGGCCGAGCCTGCGCCGCCGGACGCCACCACCGGAACAGCCACGGCCGCGACCACCGCGCGCGTGAGCTCGAGATCATAGCCCGCACGCGAGCCATCGCGATCGATGCTGGTCAACAGAATTTCGCCCGCGCCGTGCGCAACGCACGTGCGCGCCCACTCCACTGCATCGAGCTCCGTTCGCGTGCGGCCGCCGCGCGTGTACACTCGCCAGCTATCCCCATCGCGCTTCGCATCAATGCTCGCGACGACACACTGCGAGCCGAAGCGCGACGCACTCTCCTCGAGCACCGTCGGCCGATCGACGGCCGCGCTGTTGATGCTCACCTTGTCCGCGCCCGCGCGCAGCGCGAGCGACACATCGTCCGCCGTGCGAATTCCTCCGCCGAGCGTGAGCGGTATGAAGAGGCGTTCGGCCGTTCTCCGCGCGACATCGAGAAGAGTCGCGCGCTCCTCGGCCGTAGCGGAGATGTCGAGAAAAACAATCTCGTCCGCACCCTCCTCCTCATAGCGCGCCGCGAGCTCGACCGGGTCGCCGACATCGCGAAGGCGAACGAACTGCTCGCCCTTCACGACACGACCGCCCTGCACATCGAGACATACGACGACTCGTCGCGAAAGCATCAGGTGACCTCGATGCCGACAGCGCCCTTGGTGCTGAACACGCCGGTCGCACTATCGGCGACGAGCGCCTGTCGCAGCGAAGCACCGAGGGCCTTGAACGCCGCCTCGACGATGTGATGCCGATCGCGCCCGCGTAGCACGCGCACGTGAACCGTCGCCATCGCGTTGTCGGCGAACGAACGGAACCAGTGCTCGTACAGATCGCTGGGCAGCGGGCCGGCATAGTATGGCCGTCCGCCGAGATCGATCGCGACATGCACGAGCGCATCATCCATCGGAATGAAGCGATCGCCGTAGCGCGCGGCGCGCGGCGGAACGAGCGCCGCGATCGCGGCGCCGAGTGCGATCGCGACATCCTCGATGAGATGATGACGCAGATCGCCGCGCGCCGTGATCTTCAGGTCGAGCGAACCGTAGCGCGCGAGCGTGACGAGCATGTGATCGAGAAACTGAATCGTCGTGTCGATCTCCGACACCCCGGTGCCCGGTGCTACCTCGACGCGAATCTGCGTCTCGCGCGTGTTGCGGACGACGACGGTCATCGGCTCTGCTCCTCTGTCATGCCGCGAATTCCTCGGCGACCGCGCGCGCATCGAGCGCGCCGGTATAAAGTGCCATTCCGACGACGGCGGCGGCGATGCCACGGTCGGCGAGCTCGCGGAGATCGGCGACGCTCGAGATGCCGCCGGATGCGATCACCGGATGTACCGAGAGCTCGGCCACATCCTCCATGAGAAAGAGATCGGTGCCTGCGAGTTGTCCCTCGCGGTGCACGGCAGTCACGAGGACGCCGCCGAGCGGGATGTCGTTGAGCTTCTCGATCGCGTCGAGAATCGTGCGCGAGAGCGTGCGCGCCCAGCCGCGCGTGACGATCTGCCGCTCGCGCACATCGGCGGCCACGATCAGCTGTCCCGGGAACGACGATGCCGTGCCGGCAAGCCACTCGGGCTCCTCGAGCGCGCGCGTGCCCAGGACGATCCACGTCGCGCCTTCCTCGAGCAGCTTCTCGATCGTATCACCGCTCCGTACACCGCCGCCCACCTGGATATTCGCAGGCACCTCGCTCAGGATGTCGCGCACGATGGCGGCGTTATTGCCGCGGCTAGTGGCTGCGTCGAGATCGACGACGTGCAGGCGCGAGAAGCCCGCACGCACCCACCCGCGCGCGACCTCGAGCGGATTGTCGAGTCGCACCTGCTCGTTGGCGTACGAGCCGCCGACGAGCTGCACGCATGCGCCCTCGCGCAGATCCACCGCGGGAATGACGATCACCGCGCCGCCTCGCGCAGAAATGCGCGCACGAGCTCGACGCCGGGCGCCGAGCTCTTTTCGGGGTGAAATTGCACGCCTACGGTGCGGCCGGCGCGCACGAGCGCGGGAAAGCGCATGGTGCCGTGCGTGCTCCACGCGTGCACGGAGGAGAGATCGTCGGGGTGACAGACATAGCTGTTCGCATAGTATGCGGTTTCGAGCGGCGCCGCGTCGAGCAGAGCGTCGGCGCCATCCTCGATCGTGTTCCATCCGATCTGCGGCACGCGTCCGCCCTCGAGCCGCTTCACGCGTCCGGGAAAGATGCCCAGCCCGTTGCCGTCGCCTTCATCGCTCGAATCAAAGAGAAGCTGCATGCCGAGGCAGATGCCGAGACACGGGAGCCCGTCGGCGATGGCGCTCCGCACGTCGGCGAGTCCGGGCGCGAGACGCGATGCGGCGTGCCCGAATGCGCCGACGCCCGGGAGCACGAGCACGTCGGCGCGCGCGGCGGCGGACGCGTCGCTCTCGATCTCGACAGTGGCGCCATCGCGCGCGAGCGTCTTGATAAGCGAGTGAAGATTCCCTGCCCCGTAGTCGAAGACGCCGACCCTCATCTCGTCACCGCGTCGCGAAGCGCGCGCAGCGCCGTTTCCATCATCGGCCACGGCGCGACGGTGATGCGCACGCCGTCGCCGAGGCCGCGCATTGCGGCAAAAGGACGCACCGCGACGCCCGCCGCCCGCATCGCAGTCGCCATCGCATCAGCACTCGCCACAGGCACGAAGATGAAATTCGCGGACGATGGAATTGATGCGATGCCGAGTGCGCCGAGCTCCGCGGCGAAGCGCGCGCGATTGTCCTTCGCGGCAGCGATGTGCAAGCGTACCCATTCGAGATCGTCGCGCAGCGCGACCAGCGCCGCGCGCTCGGCAGCCGCGCTCACCATGTACGGCCCGCGCGCCTTCTCGACCTGGAGCACCGTGTTCGCCGCGCCGGTCGCGTAGCCTATGCGCATCCCCGCGAGCCCGAACGCCTTCGACATCGTGCGTGCGACGATCAGCTGCGGATGCGTCGGTGCCTCGCCGAGAAAGCTGTCCTCGCCGAACTCAGCGTACGCCTCGTCGAGAATGACGATCCCCGCCGCATGCTCGAGGACACGCTCGATCTCGGCGCGCGTGAGCGCGATGCCTGTCGGGTTGTTCGGCGAGCAGAGATAAGTGACCCGCGCGCGCGCGGCGAGCAGCCCGTCGATGCTCGCGGATGGAGCGGCGACGAGGCCGTTCATCCGCGCCCATATCGGAAGCATGCCGAAGGTCGGATCCGGATAGGCGAGTACATCGCCCGGCTCCGCGAACGCGCGAATCGCCGAATCGAGAATGTCATCGGAGCCGCAGCCGATGACGACTTCGTCGGCGCGCACTCCTGCGTAGCTCGCGAGTGCTTCCTTCAGCTCCGGCGTGTAGACCGCCGGGTATCGCGTGATTCGATCCGCGCTCAGCTCCTCGAGCGCGAGCGCGGCGAATGGCGGCACGCCCCAGCGATTGGTGTTGTCGCTGAGGTCGAGCGCACACGGAGCGCGATTGGGGCGATAGAGCGAGAGGTCGCGCAGAGTCGCACGAGCGCGCGCGGGCCTACGCGCGCAAGATGCGCTTCCCTGCCCTTCGCTCGCCGGCGCACCGCGTCCCGCTTCGCGCGCCGCCGCCGCATGCGCCGGCAGTCCCTCGCGCTCAGCGAGCGTTGCTACACTCGCAGCCAAATCGCCAGCGGCGACCGGGGTGACACGCTGATACGTCGTCCATCGAACGAAGTCGAGCGTTGACAGACCGGAGTACGAGCGCGCGAGTCCGCCAGTCGGAAGCACGTGATTCGCGCCAGTCATATAGTCGCCGAAGGCGACAGAGGTCGTGGCGCCGAGGAATACGGTGCCGGCGTTGCGAACGCGCTCGAGCGCGGCATCGGGGTCGCGCAGCGCGAGCAGGAGGTGCTCCGGTGCATAGTCGTTGGAGAACGCGATCGCATCGTCGAGCGACTCGCTCCAGAGTATCGCGCCGCGTGTCGCAAGCGCTTCGGCGATGATCGCGCGCCGCGGCTCGCTCGGGAGCAGCGCTGCGATCTCCGCGCGCACGGCCTGTGCCACCTCCGCGCTCAGCGCGACCACGACGACAGCGGCGCGCGGATCGTGCTCCGCCTGCGCGAGCAGCTCGCGTGCGACGGAGGCGGCACTCGCCGAGTCGTCGGCGATGACGAGAAGCTCGCTCGGCCCCGCTGGAGAATCGATTCCGGTGACCCCTGAGACCTGCAGCTTCGCTTCGGCGACGTATGCGTTGCCGGGCCCGACGATGCGGCGCACCGGCGCGATCGACGACGTGCCGTATGCCAGCGCGGCGATCGCACCGGCACCGCCGATGGCGTACACCTCGCTCACACCCGCGAGCTCCCCTGCGGCAAGAACCACTTGTGACGGAAGTCCATCGGCGCCGGGCGGCGAGCAGAGAGCTATCCGCTTCACGCCGGCGACACGCGCGGGGACGACGCCCATGAGCACCGAGCTCGGATACGCCGCGCGGCCGCCGGGCGCGTACACGCCGACGGAGTCGAGCGGATCGGGGCGTCGCCCCACGACCACGCCCGGCTCGACTTCGAGCTCCGTGGTGCGCGGGAGGAAGGCCCGGTGCACCGCCTCAATGTTTTGCGCGGCGCGCTCGAGCGCCGCGCGCACGGGCGGGTCGAGCGTGGCGAGCGCGTTCACGCGAGCCGTTTTCGGAACAGCGAGTGATTGCAGCGATACGCCGTCGAGCTCTGAGGCGAGCGCGATGAGCGCGGAGTCGCCATCAGTTCGCACGCGCGCCACGATGGCGGTCGTGCGCTCGCGAACTGCGCCGTCCGACGACGTCGAGCGATTGAATAGCTGAGCCCGCTCAGTGGGAGAGAGCGAGGCGAGGTTTCCCTCCCAAAAGAAGAGCTCGCTCATGGCATCAGCCTCTCGATCCGCGTCACCAGAATCCCCTGCGCTCCGAGCGCCTTCAGGTCGGCGACGGTCCGATAGATCGCCGACTGCGCAACTACCGCGTGGACAGCGACATACGTTCCACCATCCAGAATATCGATGACCGTCGGACCATTCACGCCGGGCATCACCTTTCTGGCTTGCTCCAGCGACTCGCGAGGCACATTCGCCATCACGTATCGCTTATCGCGGGCGCGTAACACGCTTGAAAGCGCTTCCGCGAGCTCAGCCGTGGACTTCGCGATCGCCGCCGATGCCGGCTTTACCGTGCAAATCAGCCGCGCGCTGGATTCGAGCACCGTCGCCACCTCGTGAAGCTGGTGGACGCGAAGCGTCGACCCCGAGGACGTCAAATCCACAATGATGTCGGCGATGCCCAGATGCGGCGCGATCTCCGTGGCCCCGGACACCGGCACGATGGTCACCGGCTTGCCGACCCGTGCGAAGAACGCTTTCGCGAGGTGAGGAAACACCGTCGCCACCCTCGGCGCGCCCGTCAGATCGTCGATCGTCGCGATTCCGCTGTCATCGCGCGCGGCGACCACCAGCCTGCAGCCGCCGAACTCGAGATCGAGCAGCATTCCCAGCTCGCGCTCCGATTCGCAAACCAGATCCCATCCGGTGACGCCCACATCCGCGGCGCCATCGGCGACGAACTCGGGGATGTCCTTGGCCCGGACGAGAATCGCCTCGAACTCGCCTCCGAGCGAGGCGACGAGGGCGCGCTCGCCACGCGCGCGCACTTCGAGCCCTGCGTCGCCAAAGAGCTCGCGAACATCCTCCGCGAGCCTTCCCTTGTTCGGCAACGCGACTCTCAGCATTCCCCGCCCTGAAGTGAAAGCATTTCGTTTCCCGAATCGACTAAGGTAGACACAAAAAGGGCCCGTCCGAGAGGTGGACGGGCCGAAGACGCCGGATTGCCGGGAGCTAGTGAATCAGCCTGGCAAACACGCGACGCCCCGACCCGTATGGCCGTGGTGGTGCGTGCGATGGTGCCGGGTGGTCAGCTGCATGGTTGCAAGCTACCGAGCACCATACGGGGCGTCAACCCGAAGGCGCACGGCACTCGTTTGCAATTCCGCTGCGCAATCGGATACATTTCGAGTCTCCGCGGGGTGCGGAGTTCGGATTGCATACAGCACGGCACTGGAGGCTATAAGAATGCAGGTAATCGGACGCGCGCTCCTCGCGAGCGTATTTGTCCTCGGCGCGTGCGCCGGCGGCGAGAAGAGTTCCATGAAGACGGATTCGACGGCTGTGACGTCGACGACCACGACCACGACCGCCGCTCCTGCGGCGACGACGGATAGCTCGATGGCTGCTCCTGCCGCTGCGGGCGCTGCGCCTGCCGCCGGCGCCGTGACGGCTGCGCCTGCGACCGGTAAGACGGTCGAGGTCAAGATGCTCGGTGATGAGAAGGGCTATCGCTTCGATCCAGCCAACGTCACGGTGAAGGCGGGCGATGCGATCAAGTTCACGAACGTCTCTGGTGGCCCACACAGCGTCGGCTTCGATCCAGCCAAGGTTCCGCCGGCAGTGCAGCCGCAGCTCGGCGCGAACATGCCGGGCGATCACTCCATGGGTGCGCTCGAAGGACCGATGCTGCTCCAGCCGAACGAGACGTACGTCGTCTCCTTCGCGAAGGTCCCGGCTGGCGCGTATGACTTCCACTGCACGCCGCATCTCGCGCTCGGCATGAAGGGCGTGATCACGGTTCAGTAGCTATCGTTGGGCAATTGCACCGGGCGCGTTCGTCCGGTGCGAATAAATTGGGGGCGAGGATGCTGACGCATCTTCGCCCCCTTTATCATCACCCGCGGTAGCCGAGTGTCGACAGCCGAGTATACGGCGACGTGGATGAGACGTCGTGCGAGCAACGTGTATGGTCGCCCGGCCTTCCTCGCGAAGATCGGCGGCATCGCGTTCGCGATGGCGCTGCTGTCGTTTTTTTCGCTCGCGCGAGCTGTGTCGCGCGGCGCAGGGCAGGGTGCTCAGTCGGGGGCGCGTGCGAATACTGCGACGATGGATTCGCTGGAGCGGCGGGCGAATGCGCGACTGCGCGCGGCGGAGAATGCGCTCACGAGCGCGCGAGGGCGGCGGCGGCCGGGCACGATCCAGAGCGACGCGCTCACTCCCGCCGCGCGTGCTCGGCGCGATTCGCTCGCCGCGGCGGCGGCCGAGATCACTCGGCTGCTCGTGCGGTCGGATGCTGCACCGCTCGTCGCATCGTTTCGCGCGCTGGGGAGTGCGGCGCCGCTGAATGGGTCGCCACGCATCGCGCAGCTGCTCGACTCGCTCAATGATCTCGACAAGGCGCGCTCGGATTTCGGATCGTCGGATGGCGTCGATCCGATCTTCGTTGCGCTGACGGCGCGCGTCGGGGCGGTGGGGCACGAGATCGAGACGGTGGCGCGCGCGCGGCGCGCGGTGTTTCGTCGCGAGATCGATTCGCTGACGCCGGCGCCGGTCATTGGCGCGGTGATCGATACCGCTCCGCTGATCGCCGCTCGTGATGCGGCGGAGCGCGCGCAGGTGCTCACGGCACAGAATGCAACGAGCGAGCGCGACGCCGACAGCATCGCGCGCGCGCGGGGTGACGATGCGCCGGGAATGTTCGGCGTCGGCGCGGCGACGCTCGTGCTCGCGGCAGCCGTGGTGGCGATCGTGATCGCGCTCGCGATTGCACTGGCGCTCGAGCTGCGGCAGCCGCGTGTTGCGGATGTCGCGGAGGCGGAGGCATTGAGCGGCGCGCGTGTGCTGGTGACGATAGGTGAGGTGAGCGAGGTGCCGGAGCGTCGGCGACGGAGTGCAGATCGCGAGGTGCCGCCGTCGATCGAGCAGTCATCCGACGCGTATCGACTACTCTATGGACAGCTCGCGGATGCGACGTTCGATCTCACGGTGATCGCGGTGACCGGCGACCATCCATTCGTGACGGTGAGCGTCGCCGGGAATCTCGCGGCCATCGCGGCTCGCACGGGGCGGCCGACGCTGTTGCTCGACACGGATTTCCAGGCGCAGCCGGTAGCGATGATGATGGGGATCCCGGCGACGCCGGGGGTCGCCGACGTGCTTGCGCAGCGATTGGGTTGGGCGGGCGCGATCTCGAGTGTGCTGGTGAGCAGGGGGCGGACTATTGATGTGTTGCCGAGTGGGGTGTTGGGGGGAACGTTGCAGGCAGTGGCGGATGAATTCGCCAGTGAGATGGAGCGATTGGGGAGGCGGTATGAGACTGTGGTGCTGAGCGCCTCGACGCCGGAGCAGGGGACGATCGGGGTGGCGGCGGGGGCGGTGGGAGAGGTAATTGTGTGCTTGCGGAAGGGGCGGAGCACTCACGCGGCGCTCAGGTCGTTGCTGGCGTCGCTGGAGTCGAGTGGGGCGACGATGCGGGGGCTCGTGTTCTGGGAGCGGGAGGATCTGGCGCCGGTGGTGTCGTGGGTGGGTGCGGCGAGGCGGCTCGAGCTAATGGGTTAGCGGGCGCGCATGGAGGCTAAGTCGACGAAAGTGATAGTGGAGGCGTAAAGAAGCGAATTAATGTGTCCGGATGCGGCTGAGGCAGTCTTAATGAGGAGATATGAGAATCCTCTAAGTATTGGTTGCGAGAGCGGAGCTGTTGCGATCGAAGCTCGCATGTCCTCAGCGCGATTTTCGGGAGAACGATCATGTCGCTCGCCACGCTGCGTTGCCGGTCCGTCGGCATCGTGATCACTACGGCGTTGGCGCTCGCTGCGGGGGCATGCGGCGATCGGCCACTCACGTCGAGCGTGCCGCCGGCCGCGCCGCCGGCGAGCCCGAGTCAATACGGAACGCTTCGCGGGACCGTGCGTGAGGACGGAACGGTGCTGCTCGAATCGCTCGATCCGTCGATTCAGGCGGGCGACAGTGCGGTGAGCGGTGCGATCTATGGTAATCAGAACGTGACGGCAAAAGTGACGGTGTCGGCGTTCAATCTCGCGAATAACGGAACGACGAAGACGTGGACGTTCAAGTTGGCGATCCACAATCTGCTGAACTATCCGATCGGCAGCATCGATGGTGCGGCGACGCCGTGGGATACGACCGGCGTGTTCGTGTTCTTCTCGACTGCGCCGTCAGTGGTTGCGCCCACGGGATGCGGCTGCGCGGTGACGGTGCAAAACACGCAGGGGCAGGCGAACTTCACGTCTCCTAACCTAGCCTACTACTGGTATCAGAACCGTCTGGCCGCGAAGGGTCAGCCGGGAGACAGCACGACGAACAATCCGGTGCTGACGTTCAGTGCGCCGTCGCGGGTGACGAGCTTCCGGTTCGCGATCTTGCTGAGCACACCGTGGCCGCGCGGAATGCAGGCGCAGGACACGACCTGGTCGGTGTTCTACAACCCGGTGAGCGACACCTTTCCCGATGTGAATGCATCGCCGCGATGGAAGACGATCGGTGTGAACTACGGCGGCACGTACTCGCTCTCGGGCGGGTCGCTCCTGATGGATGTGAACCATCAGGCGATTTTCTTTTTCAACCTGAGCAACGACATGTTCTTCTATCGTTCCGACAATTTGAGTCGGGGCGAGAATGCGTATGCGGAGATGAAAGTGGCGCTGACGCAGAGCGCGGGCGCGAATCCGGTGGTGGTGCTGGGGCTCGCGGACAGCGTGAAGTTCGTTGGGATGGGAATCGGAAACGGGAAGATTGGATTCGCGACATTCGATCCGCCATCGCTGACCTGGCAGTGGCTCGCTGGGGGGACGACGCCGATGAGCACGACGGGGGTACATACGTACCGGGTGGGGAAGTTCGGAGAGGGAATGGCGACTGTGTATGTGGACGGGGTCGAGAAGTTCTCGCAGACGAATCTGCCGGACAATTTCATGCCCCAGTACTCATCGACGGTGGGTGCGCAGGCGGCGCACCTGAGCGTGATGTGGGGGATAACGGCGCAGGATGCGAATGCGAATGCGACGGTGAGCTACGTGACGTACGCGTTCCACGCGACGCCGAAGCCACAATAAACGGTTTGACGTTGAACGCCCGTAAGGGAGCTTAACCCGTTCATAGCTGACGTATTTTTAGTCGGTTAGTTATAATCGGCACTTTAACGTGCGTATCCGTGACCGAACTTCCTCTCAAACGTTTAAAAGGAGATAATGAGAGCCAGTTAAGAATCGGCTCTCGACGTCGATACTGGAACTCAGAACAACACATCAGTCGCATTTCCCTGCTCGGCAGCACCGGAGATTTGATATGTCGCTCGCTTCATTGAACCGCAACTCGCTTCGCACCGCTCTCGCGACGGCTCTCGTCGTCGTCACCGGTGCATGCAGCGATCAGCAGATCACGTCGAGTGCGGCGCCGGTTGCTCCAGTCACGCCGGTCGCCAATACCACCGCCGGGATGCTCCGCGGCACCGTGCGCGAAGACGGTACCATAGTACTCGAGTCGCTCGACCCCGCGATCGTCGTCGGCGACACCAACACATCGGGTGCGATCTACGGCAATCAGAACGTCACGGCGAAAGTCACCGCGTCGAATTTCTCGCTGACGACCGCCGGCGGCATCAAGACGTGGAAGTTCACGCTCGCCGTGCATAACCTGCTCAACTTCCCGGTCGGCAGCATCGACGGCGCGACGGCGACGCCGTTCGATACCGTCGGCGTTTACGTCTTTTTTCCGACGTCGCCGTCGGTCGTGTCGCCCGCGAACAGCGGCGCCACGGTGAATGTGCTGAACACGCAGGGCACGGCGAGCTTCTCCGGCATCAACCAGAAGTACTACTGGTATCACGACCGCCTCTCGGCCAAGGGCCTCGCGGGTGACAGCACGAAGAACAACCCGACGTGGACGTTCACCGCGCCGTCGACGGTGAACA
>JBDTXL010000576.1:0-3652 GCA_040006195.1 Gemmatimonadota bacterium
GAGTACGAAGTGCTGGGCGAGATGGAGCGCTCGGAGGGCGGCGGCGTGGTGTACTTCGCGCGCGAGCTCAAGAGCAACCGTCTCGTCGCGCTTCGTCTCACGCGCGAGCAGGAGAGCGACGGCAGCGAATCGTACGCGCTCGGTGTGACGCAGGTGATCAAGCCGCTGGTCGCATCGCTTGGTGCCACCTATGTGTCGCCGACGCAGGTGATGCAGGCGGCGAGCACGCCTCCGTCGCGAAACGCGGCGCCGTCGACGCGCTCGCCGCAGCCCACCGCCAGGAGTGTGACGCCGCCGAGTGTGATGGTGCCGGACGATCTCGCCGAAGAGGAGGAGGCGCCGCGGCCCAGGAAGAAGGTGCCTGTCATACCGATCGCGGTGATCTCTGCGTTGCTCCTCGTCGGCGGAGCGCTGTTCATCTTCTCCGACTCGAAGCACGATGCGACCGATGGAGCGCAGGAACCACCGGCCAACATCGTCGTTCCAGCAACGCCGCCTTCCACGCCGCCGGCCGTCGCAAGCGCTCCCAGGGTCGACAGCGGAGTCGTGTCGATTGGATCGCTCCCCGCGGGCGCGCACGTGACGCTCAACGGCAAGACGGTCACTGATCGCCAGCTCGCGCTCTTGCCGGGGAAGTATCAGCTCGTCGCAACCGCGCCGGGATTCAGGACGGCGACGCAGCGCGTTGAGGTGGTCGGAGGACAGACGTTCAGCTGGGCGCCAACGATGGAAGTCGTGAAGGTGCCGGCGGCCGTGCGGGCCGCCGTGCCGCCTCCGGCTGCGCCCATTCCGAGGCCGACATCCGCGCCGAATTGCCTCAACGCGTATAGCGACAAGAACTATCCTGCCGCGTTGCTCGCGTGCACGCGCGAGGCGAACGCCGGCAACCAGCAGGCGCAGCGCAACCTCGCCGTCATCTATGATCAGGGGCTCGGCGTCACCAAGGATCCGGCACAGGCGGCGATCTGGTTTCGAAAGGCCGCGCAGACCGGCAATCGCGAGGCGAGCTTCCAACTCGCATCGATGTACGAGCAGGGACGCGGCGTTCCGAAGGATCAGAAGGCGGCGATCGACTGGTATCGCAAAGCCGCGCTGCTCGGCGACGCAGACTCGCAGGTGAAGCTCGGTCGCGCGTATCTCAGCGGCGACGGCATCGACAAGGATGAGGGCGAGGCCTCCGCGTGGTTCCAGCGTGCGGCTGATCAGGGCAACCTGTATGCGCTCAACCGGCTCGGCGCGATGTACATCGATGGGAAAGGCGTGCACAAGGACGAGGCGAAGGGCGTGAAGCTGTTCCAGTCCGCGGTCGCGAAGGGGGATGCGCAGGGACAGTTCAACCTCGCTGCGATGTATGCGAAGGGGCGCGGCATCGCGAAGAGCGATTCGGCGGCGAACGATCTGTACATCAAGTCGGCGAAGCAGGGCTACGCCGACGCGATCAAGGAAGCCAAGCATCGCAATCTGAAGTTCTGATCTCGCGCAGTCGCACCCTCCGCCGATCACTACAGAGCGACAACGTTCCTGACCGAGATCAATGCCAGCCTACGCGGTTGAGTTCACGACGGAGCGCGGACTGCAGCGAACGCAGTTCACACTCGATGACGACCGACCGCTCGGCCCGCAGGTCCGACAGATCCTCGAGGAGCTTCGTGGCACCGGGATAGTCATCTCCGGCACGGCGGAAGACGAGCTGTCCGTCGTGTGGGGCGGCCGGGATCTCGATACGACGCAGGCGCCGCAGCAGCTCGGGATCAATCCGCAGCGCACGATCGAGCTCCACATGAAGCGTCGTGCGCGCGCGGTGAAGATCCCCGCAGTCGCGCCGTTCGTTCCCAAAGGCGCGTACGCAGCGGCGGTGAGCGGAATGGCGGGCGCGCTGCTCGCGTGGCTCGTGTGCTCGACGATCACCGACTTGAGCGACGCGCTGCCGACGTACGCGCGGCTCGATCTCGCGGTGGGCGGCATGATCGGCGTGTTCGCGGGCGGGTTCATCGCGGGGAGCGATGCGCTCCGTCGGCGCAGGAGCATTCCGCTCGGTGTGCTCTTCGGAGTGCTGCTGGGACTCGTGGGCGGAGTCGCGGGTGGCGCCGCCGGCGCGGGGCTCGGTGGTGTGCTCGCGCCGCGATTGGCGCCGCCGGGATTTCCCGTCGCGCGCATTCTCGCCTGGGTAGTCCTCGGCTCGACCCTCGGCCTCACGCTTGGAATGCGATGGTGGCAGGATGATGAGCGGCGCACGGTCGACGGCGCGGGCTACGGCGCGCTCGCAGGTCTCGTCGCCGGAATTTTGTACTCGCTGCCGGGTCCGTCTGAATTCTGGCAGGCGCTCGCCTTCGTGATTCTCGGTGCAGGTGTCGGCGCCGGCGTGTGCGCTCCGTCGCTCCGGCGATCGGTCGCGATCCTCGAGCTGGAGCGCGGTTCGCGCGGACGCATCGGGCTCACGCGGCTCCGCGAGTGGGGGATCCTGAGCGGCGAGAGCGTTGCGCTCGAGCGCGACGGAGCGACGGTGGCATCGGTGGTGTGCGAGGCGACGCGATGCCGAATCGTGCCGTCGGGCGCCGGAGTGCGAGTCTCCGGCAAGACCGTCTCTACGCCGACCGAGCTCGTGAACGAAGATCGCATTTCGATTGACGATGCGCAGTATCGCTTCCGTCGGCGCCGGCGGGTGAGCGCGTGATACGCACGGCCCTTGCGATGTTCGCGTCCGCTATGATCTGCGCGATGATAGTCGCGATTCCGGCGCTCGCGCAGGTCGCGACGTCGACGGCGCCGGTCGGCATGGTGCGATGCATGGAGAGCTCCGACGTGCCGTGCCTTCGCGCAACGGTGCCGCTCCGCCCGGAGGAGGCGCGCGCGTCGAACGAGCAGAGTGCAGCAGCGGACTGGAAGGCGGATATCGCGGATCTGTCGCTCACCGGGGGAATAGCGCGCTCGACGGCGACGATCGCCCATCCGCTCACGCTTCTCGTGCTCGTCGACATCAGCGGCAGCATGAAAGGCGAGGGGATCGAGCTCACGCGCTCGGCGCTCCGCACCTTCATCTCGGAGCTGCCGCGCAACTCGGTGCGAGTAGCCGTCGCGCCATTCGCGAGCCACACTCTCGCGCCGCGGATTCGCGCCGCGACATTCACCGATCCGCAGAGCGCGCTCGCGCAGGTGGATGGGCTGCCGCAACCCGAAGGGAACACGGGATTGTACAGCGCAGTGGAGATCGGGTCCGAGGTCGTGAAAGGCGCGCTCGATGGACAGCCGAAGGATGCGTGGGGAGCGCTGCTCGTGATCACCGATGGCGTCAACGACGTGCGACCAACCGACGATCCGGGATTGCTCTCCGGCTCGACGGGGCGTGACGCGGCCGTGAATGCGGTCGCCAGCAGCGGCAACTACGTGTGGCTCGTCGGCATCGGCTCTGCGCCCGACGGAGCCGACCTGCAGGCACTTGCGGGGGCCCATGGCGAGCGGTATTTAGTAGCCGAAGATCCGCTTCTGTTGCATCGGGTGTTCACGGGAATTCGGGACGCGCTATTTACGACGCGCGCATTGACTTATCCCGCGCCTACGTGGGCTCGCGCCCGACTCGCCCGCGGAGTCTTTCCGCTTACGGTGAGCCGAGGCGATGGTCGCGGCTGTTGTGCACCTGCGGTGGCGGGCCGGT
>JBDTXL010000577.1:0-6828 GCA_040006195.1 Gemmatimonadota bacterium
AGCCTCGTGCGCGCGCAGGCGATCCGCTCGCTGGCGATTGGCGAGAGTGCGGCGATCCAGCCCGAGGCGGTGCGCCTGATCGGCACCGATCCGAGCTTCTTCGTGCAGGCGGCGGCGCTCAGCGTCTACGAGCCCACGATTGCGAAGGAGGGAACCGCGCTCCTCGTGGACCGCATCGCCCATGGTGGCTCGCATGGCGTGCGCATCGCGGCAGCGGAGCGCCTCGCGCGCAGCCCGGACGCGGCGGGGCTCGATGCGCTCGAGTCGATGACGGCGGAGAAGGAAACGCGCGCCATTCGCACCACCGCGCTCACGCTGCTGACGCGCTGGCCCGACAAGTCGCGCGCGATCACCGTGGCCACGCGCTATCTCAACGACGGCGATCCGCTGTTCGCGGTTGCTGCGGCGGGTGCGCTCGGACGCATTGGCGGGGAGGCGGGGAGAGCGACGTTGCGCCGCGCGCTCGCAAGCGAAACGCGGGTAACGGTGAAGGCGGCGATTACGGACGCCTTGGGTGGCGGCGATTGACGGGAACGCGTCGATCGGCTTAGCCCAGCGCCTGCACCATGCCGCCGAAGATGGTCCCGAGCGGGCCGATGACCGCGAGCGCGATCTGATACCAGCGAGGCTGATTGTTCGACATTTGCACTGCGGAGACGACGGCGAGCACGAAGACGATCCCCGCGAGCGCGCACGCGTGCGCGAGCGGCGCGCGCGGCGCAATCAGCGCGGCGACGAAGCCCCCGATCATCGCGGCGCCAAAGCTGTAAACCAGATTCGCGTAGATGTAGGTCGTGTTCGGCTTGCCCACCGTTCCCATCCATTCGGGCGCCTTCCGCTTGACGAGCACCGTCAGCGCGATGACGACGGCGGCCATCGACGCATAGCCGGCGACGATAGCGAGAATGCTGCGAACGATAAATGGCATTGCCCGCTCGATGCTGAAGACGTGGCGAAGATATCGCTGCCACTTCCACGGCGCAAAGCGGCGGCACGCTACTCCATCGACGGCCGCTCAGTCACGCGCGAGGAATTAATCTCGAGCAGCCATTTCCTGTTCACGGGCGTGGCGCTCTTCGCGATCTACGTCGGATCGATGGCATATGCGCTTCATCATTGACGCGCATAGTCCCGACCCCTGCTCCCAGCCTACTTGCCCATCATCGGAATCGTTGGCTTCGTGATGAGGAGGAATGCCCTGCTGAAGCACCCTCAGCCCATGCTCGCCGATTCCCCGAATTTCTTCGCCGTCGAGCTCGCCGTAATTTCGGTCATTGCGCTGTGATATGGAGCACTCCGCGCCATAAAGGCTTCCCCGGCAGCTTGTACGCAAGCCGCAGTCCGTGCTGACCTTACGGGCCGCGGGCACACGTTTTCGGCAGCACTGGCGATCATATCCGCATGCGCAGATGGAAACGCAGCAGATGAGGTAGCCACACACTCTCCCGAGGCGATTCTAAAGCCGTCATTCGCAATGTCGATGACTGGCGCGTTGCTTGCCTTTGACGACTACACGACCGAACGGTTTGACCGGCCTTCAACTTTGGAGAAATCATTATGTCGGATTTTAAGGACGATGGCGTGAAGAATCAGGTGAAGGGCACGGCGAAGGAGATGGAAGGCAAAGCACGCGCGAAGGTAGGCGAGGCAACGGGAAACCCATCGGAACACATCAAGGGGCACGTTGAAGAGGCGGCCGGCAAGGTCCAGAAGAACTTCGGAAAAGGCGAAAAGAAGATCTAATCGAGTTCGAACGGCGGGCGACTTATCGCCGGAACCGATTCACGATAACCAAGCCTCCACTTCGGCACCGCATGTGGAGGCTTGGTTATCAAGAGCCCTCTATCAGACCAACAGCATCGATGGTTTTCTCGCGACGCGCGTGTTCGCGGCGGAAGTTGAAGCGTTCCACATATGTCGCGCCGCTTGTATAGCGGCGCTATTTACATACCCTAACGCGAAGCGCGAACGAGTCGGCTCACGCAGGCGCTGGATCGCGTCTTTGCCCTCGAGTGAATCCCGGCGCCACGCGTCACGATCGCAGACGATTTGCGTCACTCCGGCGAAGTCGAAGCTTGCCGGCTGTACGAACATTTCGCCGAAAGCGCACGCCGGTACCCGCGTCGGTAACTACGTCCTCTTCGGGGTGAGTTTGACGACATCGTTGCGCAAATGCGAGGGATGGGGCTCGACATCGAGATTGAGCACGACCATTACTCGATCGGTCACTCGATGGATTTCCTGAAAAGCATCGCCTCCGCCGCGCGGCTCTTCTGCCTCTGCTAACGCGGAACCACAATAGATTGATTGGAGACTCTGCCTTGTCGGCGAGCAACGCGTTCCTCCGTGTAAGTTTTTCGTAAGTGGCGCCATTGGCAGATCGATGCTATTTTCGGATCCCGACTCACATCCGGCTAGGCATCGGTGGCGACCCATCTGATGGCGCTTGAAATCGCGAGTTGCGATCAGGCCGCGTGAAATGTGGGCCAGGTTGGATGAATGGGTCGAGTAGACACAAGTTTGGGCATCAATACGTAAAGCCGAAGCAAGAATCGCGTAAGTCGTTGCAGGGCAACACACTCGCCCGAGTGGCGGAATTGGTAGACGCGCTGCACTCAAAATGCAGTGGCTTTCGGGCCATGCGGGTTCGAGTCCCGCCTTGGGCACTTCGTTCGGAGCATCTTCGATGGAATTCCGGGTTACCGCACGCCGCGCGCAGGCGGACACGGCCGACGCGCCGCTGCTCGCTCTCGCGCTCCCCTCGGGCGCTACGCTCACGCCCGCCCTCACCGCGGTCGACACTGCCTTGGGCGGCGCGCTCAAGCGCTCCCTCGACCGCAAGGATTTCCGCGGCGCGCGCGACGAGACGCTCTTTCTCGCCGGTGGCGCCCAGGGGCCGCAGCGCATTCTCCTGATTGGACTCGGCAAGCCCGCGAGCATCCCCGCGGCGCTCAAGCGCGCCGCGAGCGTCGCGTCGCGACAGGCGCGCAAGGCCGGCGCCCCCTCGCTCGCGTGGTTCGCCGACGATCAGAGTGAGGCGGCGATCGAAGCCGTCGCCGTCGGTCTCACGATGGGCGCGTGGGAGTACATGACCACCCGCAGCGCACCGCCGGAGGATGAGCGCAGGCCATTTCTCGAGAACGCGCAGATCCTCGTCTCCGATGAAGCCGCAGCCGCGAGTGCCGTGAAGCGCGGCGTCGCCATCGGCGAAGGGATCAACCTCGCGCGCCAGCTCGGCATGCTCCCCGGGAATATCTGCACCCCCGATTTCCTCGCGAATACCGCGCGCGACATTGCAAAGCGTCGCGGGATGACCGCCACCATCCTCGGCCGCGCCGAGATGACGGCGGAGAAGATGGGATCGTTTCTCGCCGTTGCGCAGGGCACGCCGCAGGATCCGAAGCTCATCGTCCTCGAGCACAAGAAGGGGAAGGCGGGAAGCAAACCCGTCGTCCTCGTCGGCAAGGGACTCTGCTTCGACTCCGGCGGCATCTCGATCAAGCCGGCGCAGGGAATGGAGTACATGAAGTTCGACATGTGCGGCGCCGCCGGCGTGCTTGGCGCGATGGACGCGATCGGCGCGCTCAATCTCCCGATCAACGTCGTCGGCCTCGTCGGTAGCACCACGAACATGCCGTCGGCCGAGGCGATGAACCCGGGCGATGTCGTCCAGAGCCAGCTCGGCAAGTTCATCGAGATCGTCAACACAGATGCCGAAGGCCGCCTCGTGCTCGCCGACGTGCTCTCGTACGCGCGCCGCTACGATCCCGCCGCCGTCATCGATGCTGCGACGCTCACCGGCGCATGCGTCGTCGCCCTCGGTCACGCGGCGAGCGGCGTATTTGGCAACGATCAGGCGCTCATCGATGAAGTGCTCGCAGCAGGCAAATCGTCCGGCGACACCGGTTGGCAACTCCCGCTCTTCGACGAATACAAGGATCTGATTCTCACCGACGCCGCGGACATCAAGAACACCGGCGGCCGCGCAGCGAGCGCGATCTCGGCCGCGATGTTTCTCAAGGAATTCGCGGAAACCTTCCCGTGGGTGCACCTCGACATCGCCGGCACCGCGTACTCGGAGACCGATCTCGGCTTCATCCCCAAGGGTCCGACGGGCGTGCCGGTGAGCCTCTTCGTTGATTTCGTACGGGGGAGGGCGCACTGACCTCCGGCGCCGCGCTCCGGCGCGGCTGCGTCACCGGGGCATTGATCGCAGCGGCATTTGCGCACGGCGCGCGCGCGCAACAGGTGCAGCGCGACACTACGGCGTACCCTGACTCCGTCCAGTCTCGGAAGCCGCCCGCATCTACCAGGGCCGCAGGCGACACGATCACCGCACGCCCGGACTCGCTCCATCCGCGCCCCGATTCGCTCAAGGCCTCCACCGACACCGTCGTCGGCGACAGCATCACCGTCCTCGGCCTGCATCCAGGCGACACGACCACCAAGATCCCGAAAGACACGATCAAGGCGCCCATCGCGCACGCGGAGCTGCCTCTCGTGCTCGGCGTCGGCGATCAGTACACGTGGAGTCGTACGGAAATGTTCGCGACGGGCGCGCTCACGCTCACACAGCTGCTCGACTACATCCCGGGGCTGACGTCATTCACATCCGGAACGCTCGCGTCGCCGCAGTACGGCGCGTACGCGGGAAACCCGGGACGCGTCCGGATCTTTCTCGACGGCATGGAGCTCGACAATCTCGATCCGCGCTCCGGCGGTGCGCTCGATCTCGCTGAGTTGCAGCTCTGGTCACTCGAGCAGGTCACGGTGGAGCGCGGCGCGGATGAGCTTCGCGTCTACTGTCGAAGCTGGACCGTCGACCGCACGACGACATCGACACGCATCGATGTGCTCGACGGCGATCAGCGCACGCATCTCTATCGTGCGTTTTTCGGCAAGCGCTACCAGCATGGCGAAGTCCTGCAGGTAGGCGGACAGCAGTACGGCACGTCGTCGGACGCGTCGGTGGGCGGTGGCAACGATCTCTCGCTGTTCGCGCGACTGGGCTGGGCGAACAAGCGGTGGAGCTTCGACGGCTATTTGATGCACGCCGAACGGACGCGCGATCTGCGTGATCAGGATCAGAAGAACACCCTCCTCGAAGATTCGATTCCGCGGCAGGATCGCTTGCGCGCCGACATGTATTTGCGCGCCGGCTTCGGAAATCCCGACAGTGGCGTCTGGGCGCAGGCGATGCTCGCCCACACAAATTTCACGGAGCATTCCCCCTTCACGCCCGTGGGCTCGATCGCCGTCGACTCGGCCGACACGACCCGCACCAGCACGCAGTACATCGTGACGGGCGGGCTCACGAGGTGGGGAATGCGGCTCAGCGGGATCGAGCGCTATCACAAATTGCAAACGGGCGGCATGAGCGCGACGGCGCTTCGCGCGAGCTTCGAGCATCGGCTGCTCGCGCTGTCACTGTACGCCGAGCGGCGCGGCGGAGACAGTAGCTCGACTGAGGAAGCAACGGCGCGATTGACACCAATCTCCTTCTTCGCGGTCTCCGGCACCGTCGCCAGGCGGCATGGGGGCACGTCCATCAACGATGCGGATGAGCTCTCCGCGCGCCTCGAGGCAGGGGTCAGATACAAGAAGGCGTGGCTCTCGGCGGGGCTCTGGAGACGTGACGCCACCGTGGTCCCGGGGCTCATCGCCTACGACTCGGCGTATGTCAGCCAGCCGACCGTGGTTGCTACGGGACCGTTCGTGTCGGTGCGAGGCAAAGTCTTCCACGACATCGGGCTCAATATCTGGGCGGTCCGCTGGAATAGCGCGGGCTTCTATCGGCCGCAGCTCCAGTCGCGCGAGGAGCTCTACATCGACACCCAGTGGCTCCAGCGCTTCCCGTCGAAGCATTTTCGGCTGATCGCCAGCATCGCCCACGAGTACCGGCAGGACGTGCTCTTCCCGTCTGCCGATGGGCTCGAGTCGCTTCAGGACCCAATGCGCCGAGTCGCGATCTTCAGCCACGCGATCGTCGGGCGCATCGAGTTCCATATTCTGGATGCCGCCATCTTCATCAACTCGTACTCGGGGGTCACCCCCACTAGAGTCGAGAAAGTGCCCGGCTTTACGCAGCCGCCGCAGCGCATTCTCTTCGGCGTTCGCTGGTCCTTCTGGAATTGACAAGCTCGTTGTGGCGTCATAACTTACACGATTCCACATGATACGAAGCATGACGGGCTTCGGGGCGGCGGCAGGCCCCATCGGATCGCAGCAGGTGACGCTCGAGCTGCGTACGGTGAACCATCGCTTTTTCAATCCGAGCATCAAGCTTCCGGGCTCGCTTTCCCAGTGGGAGAGCGAGCTCCGCGAGCAACTTCGGAAAGGGGTCGCGCGCGGACACGTCACCGCAACGGCTCGCGTCGAACGGGCAGCGGCGGGCGTGCCGGCGATCGACGAGCAGAAAGTCGCGCGCTACGCCGAGCTGCTGAGAGGGCTTCAACAGCGTCATCAGCTCGACGGGCCGGTGGACCTCGCAACGATTCTTCGCTTTCCGGACGTGCTCGCGCAGGAGCCGGATCAGGAGAACGCGGGAACGGCGGCAGAGGTGCAAAAGCTGGCGGGCGACGCGATCGATGCGCTGACGCGGATGCGTGAAGTCGAAGGTGCACGGCTCGCCTCGGTGCTCGAGGATCGGATCGCAACGGTGGAGGCGGCGCTGGGTCGCATTGCCGCTCGCGCGCCGGAGCGGCTCGTGACGGAGCGGGAGCGGCTGAAGAAGTCTGTGAAGGAGCTGTCGGAAGGGCTGGATCTCGATCAGCAGCGACTCGCGCAGGAGATCGCGCTGCTTGCAGACCGCCTCGACGTCAGCGAAGA
>JBDTXL010000578.1:0-15910 GCA_040006195.1 Gemmatimonadota bacterium
TACGCATGCTCAACCGCTTCAAGGACAAGACGCAGTTCATCGTCATCACGCACAACCCGCGCACGACGACGGAAGCGGCGGATGCGGTGTACGGCGTCACGATGCAGGAGCCGGGCGTCTCGTCGTTCGTGAGCGTGCGCATGCGCGGCGCGGTGGTGGAAGAGCCGGATCGCGAGATCACCGCGTCGGTTTAGCCTGCCGCTCGCGAAGTGAAGCTCACCACGCTCGGCACGGGCACCGCGTCGCCATCCATGCGTGTGAATGCGGGCCATCTGGTGGAGGCCGGGGCGGTCACGCTGTTGATGGATTGCGGCAGCGGTGTGGTGCACCGGATGGGTGAGCGCGGCGTGAACTGGCTCGGCATCACGCATCTGGCGATCACGCATTTTCATCCGGATCACACGCTCGACCTCACGACGCTGCTCTTCGCATCGAAGTACGGCACGCTGCCGTCACGCTCGGCGCCGCTCATGATACTCGGGCCGGTGGGGCTGCAGCAGCTGCTCGACCGCTTCGCCGTGATCTATGGCAACACGCTCGAGGATCCCGGTTTTCCGTTGACCGTGCGCGAGCTGGCGCCGGGCGAACGTGCCGATTTGGGCGACGGGGTCACGATCGAGGCGCACAAGGTGCCCCATACGGCCGAATCCGTTGCATATTCCGTAGAGCGTGGGCTCGCGCGCCTGGTCTACACGGGCGACACCGGCTTCGATACGGCGGTGGCCGAGTGGGCACGCGGGAGCAGTGTGCTGTTGTGCGAGTGCTCGCTGCCGGAAGCGCTGGCGGTGGCGAGTCATCTTACGCCGGCGCAGGTGGGAGTGATGGCGGAGGTTGCGGAGCCGGGACGGCTGGTGCTCACGCACTTTTATCCGCCGGTGCTCGACGAGGACATTGGCGAGATCATCGCGCTCAGGTATCCGGGGCTCGTGATCGTCGCCGCTGACGGCTGGTCCACTGAAATCGAGGAACGGTAATGCTGGTCGTGATGAAGCACGGCGCGTCTGCAACGGAGATCGACGCAGTCGTCTCGGTGATCGAGGAGATGGGTTATCAGGCGCGGCCGATGCCGGGCGCACAGCGCACGGCGGTGGGGCTCGTCGGCAACGACGGTCGCGTCGACTCCTCGCGCATCAGCGCGCTGTCGGGTGTGGCGCAGGTCATTCACGTCACGCAGCCATACAAGCAGGTGTCGCGCGAGTGGCGCCCCGAGAACACGGTGGTGACGATTGCGCCTGGCGTCGATGTCGGCGGGAAGGAAGTCGTGATCATGGCGGGCCCGTGCTCAGTGGAAACCGAAGAGCAGATCGTGCTCGCCGCGCATCAGGTGAAGGCAGCCGGTGCGGCGTGCTTGCGCGGCGGCGCGTTCAAGCCGCGCAGCTCACCGTATTCGTTCCAGGGACTCGGCGAAGTCGGGCTCAAGTATCTCGCGACCGCGCGCAAGGAAACCGGGCTTGCGATCGTGACCGAGGCGATGGATGAGCAGGGCGCGGAGCTCGTCGCTGAATACGCGGACTGCATTCAGATCGGCGCGCGCAACATGCAGAACTATTCGCTGCTCAAATTCGTCGGCACTCTCGGCAAGCCGGTGCTGCTCAAGCGCGGTCTCGCGGCGACGATCAACGATCTGCTGTTGAGTGCCGAGTACGTGCTGGCGAGCGGCAACAAGGATGTGATTTTGTGCGAGCGGGGGGTGCGCACCTTCGATCCGGCGACGCGCAACATGTTCGATCTCACCGCGATCCCGATCGTGCAACAGATGTCGCATCTCCCGATCGTCGCCGATCCGAGCCACGGCACCGGCATTCGCGACCTCGTGACGCCGATGGCCCGCGCGGCGGTGGCGGCGGGCGCGGACGGGATTCTCGTGGAGGTGCATCCCAATCCCGAGCGTGCGTTGAGCGATGGGGCGCAGTCGCTCTACCCCGACCAGTTCGCGGAGCTCGTTGGTGAGCTGCGCACGATCTCGGCGGCGATCGGGCGCACACTCACCCCGGCGCCTCGGACCGCGACGGTCGCGGCGGGGTAGAACAGGGATGAATAAATCCAGTCGCATTCGCTCGAGCGCCTTCGCGCTGGTCGGTGCGTTTCTTCTCGCGGGCGGCATCGCCGCCCAGAGCGCCGACAGCACGCTCGATCGCGCGGTGGCGGCGTACGCGACGGTGAAGACCGCGCGCATCTCGTTCACGCAGACGATCGACAACTCGCTCACGGGCACGAAGGCGACGACGACGGGCGAGCTGCAGCAGCGCCGGCCGTCGCACTTCGCGGTCAAGTTCGCGGAGCCGTCTGGCGATCGCATCGTGAGCGACGGCCAGTGGGTGTGGGTGTATCTGCCGAGCACGAATCCGGGGCAGGTGATCCGCGCGAAGCTGGGCGCGGATGTCGGCGCGCCGGACTTCGCCGCGCAATTTCTCGAGGCGCCGCGAAAGAGCTATACGGTGAGCGGCGGCGCGGCTGCGAGCATCGATGGGAGTGCGACGCATTCGGTGGTGTTGTCGCCGAAGAGCACTGCGTCGCCCTTCTCGAAGGTGACGCTGTGGGTGAACGACGGCGACGCGCTGTTGAGACGGGTGGAGACCGTGGATCAGAGCGGGGTGACGCGACTGATCACGGTGACGAAGTTCGCGAAGAATGGCGTGGTGGATGCGAATGCGTTCGTGTTCAAGGTGCCAGCGGGGGTGAAGGTGTTCGATGGGCCGCAGGGCTAACTCGAGCTGCGTTTCGTCTGCTGCTCGCGTGGAATAATATTGTACCGATCGACCTCCGCCTTTCGCACGAGTTACACCGCAATACAGATTTGACATCCATGCACACCTTCCCGCCATTCGTTCTCGCTGTCAGCACGCTCGCCGTGAGAGTCGCGTGAAGCGGCCCATACGCCGGCTCTCGCTCGTCACTGCATTGCGGCAGCGCGTGGTAGGTCAGCTGCATCTTGGAATGCTGCGGCCGGGGGACCGACTGCCGAGTGTGCGGATTGCCGCCCGGGAGTTCGACGTCGATGCACGCCTGGTGCTCGCCGCGTATCGTGCGCTTGAAGCTGAGGGACTCGTCGAGCTTCGCACGCGTTCGGGTGTATTCGTTGCTTCAACCGCGAATCGCGCGCAGCTCGAAGTCGAAAACGAGGGCGCCGCGAGCTCGCGGCACGCCGAGTGGATCATCAACTTGTTCGCCGAATCGCTCACGCTCGGCATGCCGGCGCCCGCCTTTCTCGAGTGCCTGCGACAGAGCTTCGAAACGATGCCCCTGCGTGCGGTGGTGCTGGACCGCAATGAGGACCAACTCTGGTCGACCGCTGATGAACTGCGGCGGGATTACGGCCTGCACGTCGAGGCCATCGATCTTGATCAACTGCCAAAGAGACGGACGCTTCCTCTCGAGGTTCGTCGTGCCGACATGATGGTGACGGCATCCGCCAACGGTGCGATGCGAGAGCTCGCGATTGCCGCCGGGGTGCCGCTGATCGAGGTGACCATGTGCCCCGATCTGTTCGCCGAAGTCCGCCGTCTCATGCGTAGGGAGATCGTTCATTTTGTCGTCGCGGACGCGCGGTTTGCGGCCAAGCTGGCGACGCTGTTGGCGCCTCCCGCCAGATCGCGGCCGATGCGAATTTACGTGTATGGACGGAGCGATCTCGATGCGATACCTGCCAGTGCGCCGGTCTACCTCACCAGGCTCGCTCGCGAGCGAATGATGCACGACTTCGATCTCGGCTCGCGCGGCGCTTCGGATGGAGGCCGACGGCCCGACAAGGGCGCGCAAGCTCGCTCCGGATTGGCGCTGTTGCGGCGAATCATGCCAGATGCGCGGGTCTTCTCGGAAGAGAGCCAGCGGACACTGCTCTCATTCATTGTGCGCGCGAACTTCGCAGCGAGCGCGAAGCGTATGAATGACGCAGCCTCCTCGACCAGCCGGAGCCTGCTGGCTCGTTAGAGAGGAAGCGTTCGGATCACATCGCCCGGAATTGTCCAACTGTTGCATTGTCGCATGCAACAGATACGCGTAGATATCACAGGATACAGCGGGATCTTCCATTTCGACATGCGTCGAGAAGGATGGAATCGCGATTATCCGGTGAGGATCAACGTGCATCGTCACTTTTTCCGAGCACGTCGAACGGGACTTTCAACAGTCGCGATCTGTCTGGTCGCTTCAGGATTACTAACTGCATGCTCGCACGGCGGATCGTCCTCGATGGCGATGAGCGCCGGGAGCGATGGTCCCGCGGATCAGGGAAAGCCACTTCCGCGAGAGGACGGCGATGCGTCTGCCGGCAAGACCGTGTTCCGCACCGAAACCTTCGGCAATGAGGGTTTCTGGACCGATGCGGTGCGCTTGCCCGCCGGGATGAAGGCAGCGCGCGTCACGCCGTATCAATTGCTGGAGCTGGGGCTGCAAATCGACGTCGATGCGCTCGACGGCACGACCCGCGATGCGTTGACCGCACAGCTGAAGAGCGATCCTACGGGACGTACTTCGGCGTTGCTCAACGATCCCGCGGCGACGGCGACGCTGATCAGCGACAATGCCGTCATGGGGATGCCCATTAAGGACAGTAACGGCGACGGTGTAATGAACCTCGCGTCGGGCGACAAGGTGGGCGCCACCTGCGCGCTCTGTCACTCGATGGCCGACGGCTCTCTCTTTCGGTCGCCGCGCGGCGGAGCGATCGGACACCGCAAGGATGGGCTCGCGAACCATTCGCTGAACATGGGGAAAATCTTCGCGACCGCGGCCAACTCGCGCGCCCTCTATCCGGTGTTGCAGCTCTCACTGCGCGCGAACGGAGGCAAGACGCTGGGCCGGTCGACGAAGGGCATCACCGAGAATTCCTCGGAAGCCGACGTCGATGCCTATCTTTCGAACCCGGACAACTATCCGGTCGGGATGTTCGACGACACCTTCGACGGCAACGGCGATCCGATGCACAACTCGCCGCTCTTCAGGCAGGACCTGGCTGCCCCCTACGGCAGCGGCGGCACGATCGCTCGCCTGGACAACTTCAGCAACCTCGTCTACACCTCGCTGCTCGACCAGACCACGCTCACCGGTCCTGGTGGACGTGCATTCCTGCACAAGCTCGGCGGCCCGGCCGGCGACGAGATCGCCGACAACTACGTGAAGGTGCTTCAAGCGACCGGCGTGACCGGCTATCCGTACGTCAAGGCGTCGCCGCATGCGATGCCTGGGAGTGAGGATGCGCCGGTCGGGCTGCGTGTCGACGAGAAGATGCTCCTCGACCTCAATGCATACATGGTCAGTCTGCCGGCTCCGCGAGGTGCCGACGTGGACGCGGCGACGTTCGCGGCTGGACGTGAGCTGTTCCGAACGGTGGGATGTACGAGCTGCCACAACGCCGACCAGTCGAAGGCCGTACCGACGCGCATGATTCCAATGAAAACGATCTTTCCCGGCGATAACCCGGTCACGCTCGCCCAGCGAATGCCGCCGCTCAATCCGGTGCTCAACACGGAAGCATCCATCTTCGATGACAAGATGGTCATTGTGAACGCGAGTCTGCGCGGCGAGATCCGAGGGATCGCCATGCCGCTCTTGCTCGACCTGGCTCGCAAACCGGTCTTTCTGCACGACAATTCCGTTCCAACGCTGGACGCGCTGCTCGATCCTACGCGTGGGACGTCGTCGCCACATCCCTTCTATCTCGCGGACGGCAAACAGCGTAGCGCACTGGTGTCGTATCTTCGCGCCCTGGATACGCGCAGCGAGACGAGGCACTAGCAACGCGCTGCGCCATGGAGGCGCTCAGTGCTAGCAACGCGTCTCCATGGCACGTGCCGCATTCGCGTGCACGATGAAGGTCAGCAACTCGCGAGCAAATTCCAGCGAGCAGCTCCGCGTCTCCGGTACCGCGCGCGCGAGGATCGGGTGGCCCACGAGCTGTCGCCGAGCGGTAAAGCTGAGGAACGTCGGTTCGTCGCGCGGAATCGCTCCGAGGTCGCCTCGGCACAGCGCGTGAAGGTGCAGCCGCTCCGCCCCCGGCGACGAATCGAAGATTCGAGTGAGCTTCGCGCCGAAACGTTCGTCGGTGAGCACAAAATGCACGGGTGTCGAGACCAGCCGACGCGCGATGTCCTCGAAGAGATCTGTGCGATAGGTGATGGCGACCCACGCCACCCCGACGCGCTGCGCAAATCGCTGCACGACGCCCGCGTGAAAAGGGGTCGTCACGATCAGATCGAATCGCGCGAGCAACATCATCGTTCTTTCGTCATCGGCCATCAGCTCATCGACGTTGAAGCCAGTGGCCTTGACCCCAAAATCCGATTCGAGCTCCGACACCAGGGCCGATGCCTGATCGTCGTTGCACTCGACGCACGCGACACGAAACGGCACAGTGCTGGAATACTTGGCGAGCTCCGTCGCCAGATGTGGCACCGATGTGCCCCGCGCGATCGCTCCGACGAATACATCGAGCGCCCAGCGCGCGGAGCGGGCGAGATCGGCGCGCTCGCTCGTGCTGGTCGACGGGTCGAAATAGATGCCCGACCGCGGACGCATGCGAACGAGGCCTTCCGCTTCCAGCGCGCGGTACGCGGCGATGATCGTGCGGTGATCGACTCCAAACTCTCGAGCAAGCTCGCGCACACTCGGCAGTCGCGCGCCCGGTTTGACGTGGCCGAGATGCGAGCCGCGCATGAGGCGCAACCGCAGGGTATTTGCGATTTCCGGTGCGAGTGACATGTGTTCGGCGAGGATGAACAGAGCCCGCACGCCCGGCAATACGCCGCATGGTGCGTCAGTTGCAGGACATTAATACAACTGTTGTAACCAAAAGTGCCACAGATGGCGCGGACTCTGCCTCCACTCTCCCTCACACGCGCTGGGCGTTCCGGCACGCGACGACAGTCAGAGGAGGAAGGGCGATCATGATTCTGGGAATTGACTACAGCGTTCGGCGGTATTCTCTCGCACTCACAACGGCAGCGCTCGCGGCGCTCGCACTGATCGGTTGCGATAACTCGACAACGGGAACGAGGACAGGCACGGCGAGCAAGGTGCTTTATCTCATCAGCAACTCGGCGACCCCCGGACAGAATTCCGTGCTTGGGTATACGCGCGCTGCTGACGGCTCGCTCACCGCCATGCCTGGAAGTCCGTTTCTCACCGGCGGAACGGGAGTCGCCAATCCCACGCAGGGGTTGGGCCCGGACGATGTCGATTTTGCAGTCGCCACGAGCTCTGATCACAAGCAGCTTTTCGCGGTGAACCCCGGCAGCAACACCATCGCCGTATTCGACATCGCCGAAAATGGATCGTTGACGTCGGTGGCCGGCTCGCCCTTTTCATCGAACGGCATCAATCCAGTGAGCGTCGCGGTCGACGGAAACTATCTGCTCGTCGTCAACAAGGCACAGGATCCCGCCCAGCCGACGGCCCAGCTTCCGAACTACACGGCTCTCGCCATAGCAGCCGACGGTTCGCTGTCTCCCGTACCCGGAGCGAAGGTCGAAACGGTCGCCGGTGCGTCTCCGCAGCTGGCGCTTCTCTCTCCCTCGAAGAGTCTCTTTTTCGGCGCCGACTTCATGGCGCCGCTCGCGCCGTCGCCCGCGGGCTCGCTTCGCTCGTTCGCCCTCGCATCGGACGGCACGTTCGCTCCCGCGCCTGGCACGCCACTGAACATTCCCGGCGACAGCGCATTGGCGCAGCTCGTGCTCGGCCTGGCGGTGCATCCGACGCAGAACATTCTCTACGTCGGATTCGTCACGCAGGAAAAGCTGGGAGTTTACAACTTCGATCCTGGCACTGGTGCGCTGACGTTCCGGACGTCAGTTGCCAACTCCGGACAGGCGATCTGCTGGATCACCACGAACGCCACGGGTTCAGCGATATATACTGTCGACACGGGTGACAACTCCATGTCGTGGTATGATGCGACTGTCCCCCTGGCGCCAGTCGAAGATCAGCACCTCCTGCTGAAAAACCCCGGGCCATCGTACATGAATGCGATGGGAATGCCGGTGCCCACGAGCCAGGCGTTCCAGGAGGCCCTGACGCCGGACGGCAAGTTTCTGTACGTCGTCTCGCAGCACACGAATCCCGACTTCACGGCGCCAAACGGGAATGTGCTGCACGCACTCGCCGTCGCGCCCGATGGATCGCTGTCGGAGCCTGGTACCCCCGTGGCATTGCCCGTGGATACGCACACGCGCCCATGGGGGCTCGTCGCCTTCTAGCTTCACCGCCTGAACGCTAGCGCAGCGCGCGTCTCAGCTCATCGAGGCGCGCGCTGTCCGCACCCGCCTGCTCCGCGATCGGCAACGCCTCCCTCGAGAGCACCCTGTAGAGCTCCAAAATCTCCGGCGTCGCCGCGAGCGCCGCGAGATGTGCGCGCACCGTCTCCACGTCGCCACGCACGACCGGCCCCGTCAGCGCCTGCGCCGGCGGCATCGCCGATGCATTCTGCGCCGCTGCGGTGAGCAGCATGCCGAGCGCGCTCCGCGCTGAATCATCTTGAATTCCAGCTAATTTCAGCAGCCGCATCCCCACCGACATCAGCACGACGGGAAAGTTCGAAACGAAGACTGCAGCCGCGTGATATCTCGCCTTCTCGCCCGCCGGAATCTCGAGCACCCGCGCTCCGATCGCCGTCGCAAGCGTGCGCGACGCTGCCCGCGCGTCCTCGTCACCGTCGATGCCGATCCACGCGCGCTTGAGCTGCTCCGTTGCGCGCGTGGGATCACTGAGCGGAAGCAGCGGGTGAAAGGTGCCGCATGGATGCCCAAGCGCCCGCAGGTGATCCAACGCCGCTGGCTCCGCGCTCCCGCTCGCGTGCAACACCACGACCTCCGAGCTCAGCGACGCGCTTGCGAGCTCCGTCAGCGCTCCCTCTAGCTCCGCATCGCGAACAGTCACGAGCACCACGGTTGCGGTCTCGAGCGACGACGGTAACGTCCCCCATGTGATGTCGATTCCCTCCCGACGCCCGTGCAGCCCCAGCACATCCACACCCGCCACGCGCATCGCATGCGCCAGCGCTCGTCCCGCTCGCCCCGCGCCGACCACGAACACGCGAGGAGGCGTCATGTCGTGTGCGGCGCGTCCTCGTGCTTCGCGGCGCGGCGCTCCCCTGCCCGCTGCAGCAGATCGTTTTCCTCCTTCGCGCCTGCCGAGATCTCGAGCGCCGCAGCGATCACGCGATCGTCATTCAGTCGCCGCTTGAACTCCGCCTCGGGTCCCAGCGCGTAGCGCGCGATCTCGAGCCCGAGCAGCCGGTCCACGGCCGCGCCCGCGGAGTCGAAGTGCGCGCGATCCAGCTTCATCCCCTTCGCCGCCACGCGCGCCCACAGCGACTGACGCAGCGCATCCGTCACCACGAAGTCCGGCGCGTGCACGACGTGCGCCTGCTTCGCATCGATCGCGCTCTCCGTCAACGCATCGCGGAACTTCGGCGCGCCCGCACCGATCATTCGCCAGAACGCGCGCGTGCCGTTGAACGAGTCCGACGCAGCCACGAGGAGATCCGGAGTGATGCCTCCGCCGCCGTACACGACGCGTCCATCATCCGTCTTGAACTGTACCCGCTTCGACAGCGGTATCTGCGCCGCGCTGTCAGCCGACACTCCACCCTTCGACGGCACATCTCCATCGTCGTCCTCCGAGCCCGCCGCCGCCGGCCGTGCCTTCTGGATGCTCCGCCCCGAAGGCGTGAACCATCGCGCCGTCGTCAGCTTGAGCGCGCTCGCGCTGTCTTCGAGTCTGAACACCGACTGCGCGCTGCCCTTCCCGTACGACGTCGTGCCGAGAATCGCGGCGCGATCGTGATCCTGCAGCGCACCCGCAACGATCTCCGCCGCGCTCGCGCTGTGATCATCCACGAGCGTGATCAGCTTGAGATCGGGCCACTGCTGGGTCGCCTTGTCGGTGTAGGCTTCCGAGAGCACGCGCCCGCGCACCGACACGATCGGCTGCCCCGAATCGAGAAAGAGATCCGCGACCTCGATTCCCTGCTCGAGCAGTCCGCCAGGATTCGCGCGCAGGTCGAGCACCAGCGTCTTCATCCCCTGCGAGCGCAGCAGCGTCACCGCGTCGCGCACCTCGTCCGCACTCGAGTCGCTGAAAATCGTGAGATTCACGTAGCCGACGCCGTCGCCGATCATCGACACGTGCCGCACAGAGTGTACGCGAATCTCTCCGCGCGCCAGCCTGAACGGAATGCGCGTCGGCACGCCGGGGCGTTCGATCAACAGCAGCACCGTCGAACCCGACTTCCCGCGGATCGAGCCGCGCGCGTCGTCGGGCGTCCACCCCTCCGTGCTCTTCCCATCGATCGACACGATCCTGTCGCCAGGCTGAATCCCCGCACGCTCGGCCGGCGTCCCCGGCAGCGGCGCGACGATCGTGATCCATCCGTCGCGCACGTCGATCTGGATGCCGATGCCCGCGTAGTGCCCGCTCGTGCTCTCGCTCAGCGAGCGGAAGCGATCGGGATTGAGATACCCCGAATGCGGATCGTGCAGCTCGCGCACCATCCCCTCGGCCGCCTTCCGGAAGATGTCACCCTCGGAAATCGAGTCGACGAAATCTCGCGAGACGTGCACGCGCACCTGGTCGAACATCTGCACGCGCTCGGATCCGCTGTCGCGACGCAGCCCGCGCTGCAGCAGCCAGCCGCCCAGCACGAGCGCGAGCGTCAGCGCCGCGACGGCGACGATCGCGCGCGCACGCAGGCGCCCGCCCGGCGCATCCGGCAGCTCGGCGCTAGACACGCGCGACTGCTCCCTTCGGCGACGTGGACGGAAAGAGATCCGGCAGCTTCGCGGTCAACGTGTCGGTCACGCGTGCGAGCACCTCGCTCTCCGAGCCCGACGCATCGATGGACGCGATCGGTCCGCACTCGGGATGCGCGCTCTGCCACGCTGCCTGCGCGCACTCGTTGAAGGCGCCCTCGACGAGCGCGTGAAATGCGCTCCCTGCATTCTCGATGCGATCGGCGCCACCGCGCGCGACCACGCGGGCATCGCGAATCGACGCGGGCGCCGTCAGCAAAATCGTGAGATCGGGGACGAGCCCCGCGGTCGCGAGCCGGTTGGCGGCGCGCACTTCATCGAACGGAAGTCCGCGTCCCACCACCTGATATGCATAGGTCGACAGAAAGAATCTGTCCGCCAGCACGAGCTCACCACGCTCGAGCGCCGGCCTCACCACCTCGGCGATCAGCTCCGCGCGCGACGCCATGAACAGCAGCGCTTCCGATCGTGCATTCATCGCGCGCCCCGGCTCGAGGAGCATTCGTCGGATCTCGTTCCCGAGCGCCGTGCCACCGGGCTCGCGCACACCGGTGAACGGACGCTCGTGCGCAGCCAGCCAGTCGCAGACGAGCCGAAGCTGCGTGGTCTTCCCCGCACCCTCGGGCCCTTCGAAGACGACCAGCCGGCCGCGCATCACGGTCACGCCAGCGTGATGATCGAGCTGGTCGCGCCCTTCTTGATGCCGTCGAGAATCCACTCGTTCACCCGCGCCATCACCTTCTCGAAATTCTCCTGCGACGCCACGACGTTCTGATACACCGTCTTCCCCTGCACCTGGCCGAGGAGGGCGTCGAGGTTGTTCTCCATCTCCTCGGTGGGCTGCTCGCCGCGCTCCATCATCTTCTGCGCGTCGATGCGAATCTGCTCCATCTGGCGGAGCAGCGTCACCGCGTCCTTGTCCTGGTTCAGCGCGTCGTTCGAGCGCTTCACCGCCTTGTATTCCGCACTCTGGCCGATCAAGCGGCCAAGCTCCTTCGCCTTGTCTTCCAACACGGTCATTCGTCCTTTCGTCTCGCAATCAGAAAACGCTCGCGTCCGGCGAGGTCGAGCCTCACCGCGACATCGCGATACCGGCCGTTGGCGAGGGCGAGCTCCGCCGCCAACGAGGCACGTCGCGAATCGAGTTCCATCACCAGGAGACCTCCTGGTACAAGCACATCTGGTGCCCCGCGCACGAGGCTCGCCGTGATCGCCATTCCGCCAAGCGCGCTGTACAGCGCCAACGGCGGCTCCCAATCGCGCACGGACTCGGGAAGCGCGGTCGCCTCGTCGAAGGAAATATAGGGCGGATTCGACACCAGCACGCGCGCACGCTCGCCCGCAACCGGCGCAAGCAGCGAGCCTTCGCGCCACTCCACTGCGGCGGAGAGCTGAGATGCCAACCGATCTCCATTCGCCCGCGCGACGGCGACCGCGCCGCTCGATACATCGGTGCCGATCACCCGGTCGAACCGTCCTTCGCTCGCGAGCGCCAGTGCAATCGCCCCCGAGCCGGTGCCGATGTCGATCGCGAGCCCCGTCGCCTCGCGCGCGAGCACCTCGTCGACCAGCAGCTCCGTCTCCTGCCGCGGAATCAGCACGCGCTCGTCGACGTTGAGCGTGAGATGCCGGAAGGCCGATCGTCCGGTGGCATACGCGAACGGCGCGCCCGAACATCTGTGCTGGGCCGCGCGTCGGCAGCTCGCGGCCGTGCTCTCATTCACGACATCGAACTCGTGGAGGAGCGACCAGAAGCGCGGAACATCGTTCACAGCCGCGACGATATCTCCCGCCTCGCGCTTCGCGTCTTCGACTCCGGCGCTCTGAAGCATCACCGTCAGCTCGCGCACGAGCGCGCCGACGGTTCCGGCGACGAGCGCGCTCCCCGTCGCGTCAGCCATCGAGCTTCTCTTCCTGCGTCGCGATCGCGAGTGCGTTCATCAGCTCATCCAGATCGCCGTCGAGTGTGTGCGCGAGCTCGTGCGACGTGAACCCGATGCGATGATCGGTAACGCGATTCTGCGGAAAGTTGTACGTGCGAATTTTCGCCGAGCGATCGCCGGTGCCGACCTGCGTCTTGCGCATGCGCGAGCGTGCCGACTCGATCTCGGCCAGTCGCGCATCAAGGATGCGCGAGCGGAGCACCTGCATCCCCTTGAGCTTGTTCTGCAGCTGCGACTTCTGATCCTGCTGACTCACGACGATCCCCGTCGGGATGTGCGTGATGCGCACGGCGGAGTCGGTGGTGTTCACGCTCTGCCCGCCCGGCCCCGAGGAGCGGAAGACGTCGATGCGCAGATCCTTGTCCTCGATCTTGACGTCGACCTCCTCTGCCTCCGGCAGCACCGCGACCGTCGCCGCCGATGTGTGAATGCGCCCCTGATTTTCTGTGGCCGGCACCCGCTGCACGCGGTGCACGCCGCTCTCCCACCGCAAACGACCGAAGGCCCCGTCGCCTTCGACCTTGAAGACTGCTTCCTTGAGGCCGCCGAGCGAACCGTCGGAGTGCGAGATGGTCTCGATGCGCCAATGCCGATGCTCCGCGTAGCGCGTGTACATGCGATAGAGATCGGCTGCGAAGAGCGCGGCCTCGTCGCCGCCGGTGCCCGCGCGGATCTCGACGATGGCGGGGCGATCGTCCATCGGATCGCGCGGGAGGAGCAGCGGCGTGAGCTCGGCCTCGAGCTGCGCTATCTGCGCGACGAGGCGCTCTTCTTCTGCGCGCGCTTCGGCGGCCATCTCCGGGTCGTCAACGACAACGAGCTCGCGCGTTTGCGCGAGCTCGCTCTCGAACTTCCGAAGCTGGGTGGCCAGCTCTTTCACGGGTGCCAACCTGCGGTGCTCTCGCCCCAACTCAGCGAATCGCGCCGGGTCCCGCCCATTTGGAGCGGCTGAAAGCTCGCCTTCTACTTCGTCGAATCTGGCGAGCGCTTCATCGAGCCGATCTGCGATGCTCAGGCCGGCTTCCCGTACTTCTGGCGGAAGCGCTCGACGCGACCAGCGGTGTCGATGAGCTTCTGCTTGCCCGTGTAGAACGGGTGGCAGTTGCCGCAGATGTCCGTGTGGATCTCGGACTGCGTGGAGCGCGTCAGGAATTCATTCCCGCAGGCGCACTTGACCGTCGCGGTCGCGTACGTCGGATGGATATCAGCTTTCATGGTGATGCCTCGGTAGCGCTGAGGGTGAGTCGGGGACAGCTTGGAAATATACGCCAGCCGCGCGGTAAAGATCAAGCTGACAAAGGGTTAACGACACAGGCCGCGGCTAGGTTCCCGCCGCCATCATAGCGTTCGGCCTTTCCAGGGCGTTTCGACGGCGAATCGCAAAGAGCTCGGGCTGGACATCGATGGAGTCGTTGCGCTTGATGGACGAACCGGCCCGGTGCAGATTCGCTCGACACCGCGCCCGATCCCCCAACGGCAAGGAAGCGCCATGAGTATCGTGAGCAGCGCTCGAAAGCAGCGCAGTTACACCCGCGCGACACTGTGGTTGACGGTGGCCACCAGCGCGTTCAGCGGGTCGGTGTTGCTCATTATTGGCATAGTAGCGTCCTCCTACCTCGAACGCGCATTCGACATCCCGCCGACCGTCGTGCATCTGGCAGTCGCCGTCGGGCTACTCCCGTTCGTGATTTCGATGGCGATGGACATCTACCGGATTTCCATTCTGCCGTCGGTAATGAGCAGTACTGGGCTCGAGCTCGACGTCCGAGGGTCTGCCGCACCGGGACCAACACCGTCCAATCCAACCGCGCTCCTCGACTTCGAACAGCGCATGGTCCACGCGGCGCGCCCATTCGCATGGGCGCGTGCAATCGCCGACGTGATTCTCGGCATCATGCTCGTGGCGCTGACCGCCGCGGGGTTGCATCGTCTTGGGCCGCTGGACAGTTCGAATCGGGCTCCGTACCTGTTTGCCGCCATCTTCGTGCTCGTCGTCGTCGGTGGCACCGTCAGCGACATCTATCGCACCTGGGCGTTGTTCTCGATTCCACTCGACCAGAAGATCAACGTCGTCGTCAAACCGGTCGAACAGCTCCTGCTCGTCATCTCGTTGAGTCTCATTGCGGCATTCAGTTCGCTCTTCATCATGGCCGGTTCAGCGCCACTCACCATCATGGCTGTGCTTGTAGGCGTCGTCGCGTCCGCCATGGTAATTCAGAGCTACAGACAAACAGTTTCACACACGATCGTTAATCCCATCGCCGTCGACCCGATCACTGTCGGTCCGTACGAGATGGTCGCTATCTCAGTCGCCGGCGTGACGATGTCCGGCGGTGGCCTCCTTCAAAAGGTCGGCTTCGGTCGCCAGGTTGCGCAGCAGTTTTTCACCCCCGAGTCGGGCAGAAAGCTGAACCCCTGGGGTCAGAACGCATTTCTGGTTAGCGATTCACGACTCTACTTCATTTTCGTGCCAATCGCGCTCGGCGATCAGGCGCGAGACAACATGTCCGAGCTCGAGTCGCTGTTCGGCGGAAAACGCATTCGCGCGAAGCTGGACGAAATGCTCCAGTCAATGACTCTCCAACAGATCTACGAGTCGAATCCGATCAACTTCGCGTTGAATCTCAGCGACGTCATCCGCGTCGACGTGCTCAAGCGCACGGGCACCAGACAGTTCATCGCATTCGTGGACCGGAATGGTGACAATATGCGCGCGGTCGTCGACGAATCGCCCGAGCTCGAGGAGTTCGAGGCGTTACTGCAGCGAGCGAGCATTAAGCGAGGTGCCGTGCCTGCCTAGACATCGCTGGCAGAGGCCCCCCGGAGATTATCCGCCGGATTTAGTTGCCTCGCCCATACGTTTGACAGCCCTTTTCCATCTCTCTAGCTTCCCGCCCAAGCCCTCGTCGCGGCGCGTTCACTCTCTCCAGGCATTGCCCGTGGAAACAGCGGACTTCCTCTCCACCGTACCCCTCCTCAGTGGCCTCGACGCCACCGAGCTGGCCAAGTTCGCCGAGGTGACGCGGGAGCGAAGCTACCCCAAAGGGAGCGTCATCCTCTTCGAGCACGATCCCGGTGATTCCCTCTTCATCGTGCGATCCGGCCGCGTGAAGGTCGTGCTGATCGGCGAAGATGGACGCGAAGTCATCCTCGGCATCCTGGGCGTGAGCAATCACTTCGGCGAGCTCTCGCTCATCGACAGCCGTCCGCGCTCCGCGCACG
>JBDTXL010000579.1:0-4303 GCA_040006195.1 Gemmatimonadota bacterium
CTGCCAGTCCGCGTACTCGAACCAGTTCGCGATCTGCGCCCAGAGCGGCGCCTGGCGCGGCCACATCCCCGCAGCGCCGTACTGCCGACGCCCGACGACGTTCCAGAGCGCGTGCAGCGTGGAGGGCGCGCCCTCGTTGAGCCACGGATCGAATCGCGCGCGCACCACGAGCACCGTAAGGGCGGAGATGGCGAGGAGCGCGGCGCCGATCATCGCGAGGGCTTCGCGGCGCTCGCCGCTGCGCGTAGTGATGAACACCAGCGCGAGCGACACCGCGCCGAAGCCCGCCATCCGCACGCTCGCCAACCCGATTCCGGCTGCGAAAATCACCACGGGCACGAGCCGCGTGCATAGCTGCCAATCGAAGGCTGCGTCCTCGCGCTCCGCCGCCAGCATCACCACAGCCGGCGCCGCCACCAGCGCACTCAGATGGAGCGGCACCGCGAGCGCGAACGCGTACGCCGTCGCGATGCGCCAGCGACGATCACCGGTGCGCCCGGCACGCTCTGCCCCGAGCAGCGTCAGCATCACGAGCAGCAGCACGCTCGCGTACACCTCCGTCTCCGTCGCGTTCGACCACACCGTGTACATCCCGCCGGCGCACAGCGCGCCCGCGAGCGCCATCGCGCTCGAGCTCGTCGCGCGCATGATGACGATCGCGAGCAATCCGCCCGCCGCCGCCGTGCACGCAGCCGAGAACAGATTCGTCGCGAGCGCAGTGCCGAGGAATGGAAGCGCGACCGACCACGCGCGCGCGAGCAGCACGTAGAGCGGTGTTCCCGGCTGGTGAGGAATTCCGAACGTGCGCACTGCAGCGATCAGCTCACCCGCGTCCCACATGGTGAGCCCGGGTGCGAGCGTCCCCACGTACGCGGCGAAGAGAACCGCCGCGGCGCCTGCCGAAACTCGAGTGGCGGAGCTCAGCCTGGGAGGTGGAGCAGCGGATGCTCCGCCGTGGGACGCGGCTTCCCGCCCGCGATGATGTCGCGCAGCTGCGGCGCCGTGAGCCCGCGCGTGAGCTTACCATTGTCAGCCACCGAGATCTGCGCCGTCTCCTCGCTCACCACGATCACGAGCGCGTCGCTCTCTTCGGAGAGCCCGAGTGCGGCGCGATGACGCGTGCCGAGCGTGCGATCGAAGTTTTGCGCCTGCGACAGCGGAAGGATGCACCCTGCCCCGACGATCGTATCGCCGCGGATGATCACCGCCCCATCGTGCAGCGGCGAGTACGGGGTGAAGATCGTCGCGAGCAGATCGGCGCTCACCTTCGCCTGCATCTCCTTTCCGCTCTGCACGAAGTCGCCGAGCGCGATCTCGCGCTCGAGCACGATGATGCAGCCGATCCCGGAACGGCTCAGCCGCTCGACCGCATCGGCGACCTCTTCCGCGACCTCGCTCACTTCCATGCGCCTGAAGAAGCGCGTCACGCGAGACTGGCCGAGGTGTGCGAGCGCCGCGCGCAACTCCGGCTGGAAGATCACGAGCGCCGCGAAGGCGCCGTACGTGAAGACGATGCCGAGGAGGTAGGTGATCATTGTGAACTTGAACACCCACGCCAGCGCATACGTCAGCACGAGCACCACGATTCCGATGAGCATCTGCACCGCTCGCGTACCGTGCAGGAGGAGCAGCAGTCGATAGACGCCGTACGCCACCACCACGACCTCGATCGCGTCGCGCCAGCCGAAGGCGAGAAAGCGCAGCTGTTCGAACATCGTCACCCGTTTCCCTCACCCAGAATGCTCCACGCCATGTCCAGCGCGCGGCGCGCATGATCGACATCGTGCACGCGAAAGATGCGCGCACCACCCGCCAACGCGAGCACGTTCGCCGCCGTCGTGCCATCGACGCGGTCATCGATCGCCTTCCCGCCGCTCAGCTCACCGATGAACCGCTTTCGCGACACGCCGATCGCTACCGGCAGTCCGAGCGCAGCAAATCGCGAGAGCTCGCGCAACACCGCGACCGAGTGTTCGGTACGCTTCGCAAAACCGACGCCGGGGTCGATGGCGATGCGCTCGCGCGCGACCCCCGCCTCGCGCGCCCACTCGACTCGTGCACCGAGCTCCCTGATTATCTCGCCCACAACATCGTCCCCATATCCCGCCTCGGCGTACGTCCCCATCGTCGCGACGTCGCCGCGCGAGTGCATGAGGATCACGCCGGCGTTCAGCTCGGCGCACACCTCCGCCATCTTCGGATCGAGCCGAAAGCCGGAGACGTCGTTGATGATTTCGGCGCCATTCGCGAGTGCCGCGCGCGCGACGCCACTCTTCACGGTGTCGATCGAGATCGGAACGAACGGATCGGATGCGTGAAGGCAATCGAGCACCGGCAGCACACGCTCGAGCTCCTCCTCCTCACTCACTGGCCTTGCTCCCTGAGGTCGCGTGGACTCGCCTCCGACATCCAGAATGTCGGCGCCCTGCGCGATCAGCATCCGCCCGTGCGCCGCTGCGGCTGGGGCAGAAAAAAACTTACCCCCGTCGCTGAAACTGTCGGGGGTAACGTTCACGATCCCCATGATCAGGGGTCGGTGCAGTGGCAGCGCGCGTGTCGCGAGCCGCCAGGCCACGGCGCTCACGTGCGCGTCCGCCCTGCGGCGGAGGTCACGCCGGCGCGACCTCCGGTCCACCCAACAGCCCCGGACGCGCGGGCTTCGGCTGCACGACGACACCCGGCGCCACCGGCGCCGGCACGACAGACGGCACGCCGGTCTTGCGAGGCGGCAGCGGATTCCCCTGCACGAGGAGCGCCGCGTCATCCGCAGTGAGCGTCTCGCGCTCCAACAGCGCCTCGGCCATTCGCTCGAGCAGATCCCGGTTGTCGATCAGCGTCTGCTTCGCGCGACCATACGACTCGTTGAGCAGCCGCGTGACCTCGGCGTCGACCAGCTGCGCCGTACGCTCCGAGACTTCGCGATGTCGCGAGAGCTCGCGACCGAGGAAGACTTCCTGCTCGTTGTCGCCAACGAGCACCGGGCCAATCGCATCGGACAGCCCCCATTGCGACACGTAGCGCCGCGCGAGCGATGTCGCCTTCTGGATGTCGTTCGACGCGCCGGTCGTCACCTTGTCGTGACCGAACACGAGTTCCTCGGCAACACGCCCGCCGTACGTCATCACGAGCATCGCCTCGAGCTGCTGGCGGGTGATGGAGTACCGATCCTCGACAGGCAGCGTGAACGCGAGTCCGAGCGCACGTCCGCGCGGCACGATCGTGACCTTGTGCAGCGGATCGCAGCCGGGTGTCTTGATCGCGCACACCGCGTGTCCGGCCTCGTGATACGCCGTGTTCCGCTTCTCGTCGTCCTTCATCACCATCGACTTCCGCTCGGCGCCCAACATGACCTTGTCCTTCGCCTCTTCGAGATCGGCGAGATAGACCTTGTCGGCGTTGCGTCGCGCGGCCAGCAGCGCGGCTTCGTTCACGAGATTCGCGAGATCGGCGCCCGACATTCCAGGCGTTCCACGCGCGATCACGGTCACCTCGACATCATCGGCGACGGGAACCTTGCGCAGATGCACGCGCAGGATCTCCTCGCGCCCGCGAAGGTCGGGAAGATCGACCACGACCTGGCGATCGAAGCGGCCCGGGCGCAGAAGCGCGGGATCGAGCACGTCGGGGCGGTTCGTCGCCGCGATCAGGATGACGCCCTCGTTGGACTCGAAGCCGTCCATTTCGACGAGCAGCTGGTTGAGCGTCTGCTCGCGCTCGTCGTGACCGCCGCCGAGCCCCGCGCCGCGATGACGGCCCACGGCGTCGATCTCATCGATGAAGATGATGCACGGCGCGTGTGCCTTCCCCTGCTCGAACAGATCGCGCACGCGGCTCGCGCCGACGCCCACGAACATCTCGACGAAGTCCGACCCGGACATCGAGAAGAACGGCCGTCCTGCTTCGCCGGCAACCGCACGAGCGAGCAGCGTCTTTCCCGTCCCCGGGGGACCGACGAGCAGCACGCCCTTCGGCAGTCGCCCGCCGAGTCGGGTGTACTTCTGTGGATCGCGGAGGAACTCGATGATCTCCTCGAGCTCTTCCTTCGCCTCGTCTGCGCCCGCGACATCCGCGAACGTCACCTTGGGGGTGTCGCCGGTGATCAACTTCGCCTTGCTCTTGCCGAAGCTGAATGCCTTGGCGCCACCCGCCTGCATCTGGCGGAAGATGAAGACGAAGATGCCGAGCACGAGGAAGAACGGGAGGAACGTGAGCAGCTGCCCGACGACCGAGGGCTTCGCGTCGGTGGCACTGATCTCGACGTTCTTCGCGCGCAGGCGCTCGATTTCCTTCGGATCGTTCGCCA
>JBDTXL010000580.1:0-4309 GCA_040006195.1 Gemmatimonadota bacterium
TTGCGCCAGAACTCATCGCTCGATGGATGCTTCAGCACGAAGGTGAGCGCGCCGCCGACCTCGAGCCGGGCACAATCGATCTCGCCGATCGAGTCGATTCCCTGGCGGCGCGCAGCCGACATCAGCTCCGCTTTCGTTATGAGCTGCTTCTTGAGCGCTCCCTCGAGCAATTCGCCATTCAGCACGAGCACGACATTGTCGCCCTCGGCGAGCTTGTCGATCTTCGGATGGAGAAAGAGGAAGCGCACGATCGCGTAGTTGAGAATCAGCAGCAGCCCCGCACCAAGAATCCCGCCGGTGATCGAGTTGTCGTTACCGATGATCGCGTTCTGGAGCGTGTTCGACAGCACGAGCAGTACGACGAGATCGAAGGGATTGAACTGGCCGAGCTCGCGCTTGCCGGCGAGACGGAGGCCGAGGAGCAGAAAGAAGTACACGAAGATGGTGCGCACGACCTTCGCGACGATTGGCTCGCCAGGCGTGAACAGCTCCGTCCAGATCGGATGCATGTGGATCCGGGTAGCAGGGTCCGTGGAAAACGACTAGCGTTGAACTTCCGTACGCAGTGGAAGCAAACGCGGGGCGTGAGCCCTGTCGAGGGAGAGTGCGAGCGCGTGAACGAGTCTTCGCATCTCCCGCCTTCCCATGACTCGGCGCTTCTCGCGTCGATTCTCGCGCTCGCTCCGCTGTCGGTCATCGGGTGGGATAGCTCGAACCGAATCGTGATCTGGAATGCCGAAGCGGAGCGGATGCTCGGCTGGGGCGCGAGCGACGTGCTCGGCAAGGCCGCTCCGTTCCCGATGGTCGAGATGGCGGACGGCGACCGGCCGCGAGAGATCACGCGCACTACGAGTGCCGGAGGCATCGCGCAGCTGTCGGTGCAGCTGCAGCACATTCCGCACGACAATGCGAGCGTCGCAATCGTGGAGATCGGAACGGATCTCGGGGACCGCAAGCGTCTCGAGCGTCAGGTCGTGCTGGGCGTGAAGCTCGATGCGGTGTCGCGCCTTGCCGGCGGAATCGCTCATGACTTCAACAACATACTCGCGGCGATCAAGTGCAGCTGCGAGCTCCTCTCCGAGTCGCTCGAGCCCGACGACGCACGCACCGTCGACGTCCGCGCCATCTCCGACGCCTCGGCGCGCGCGGCCGAGCTGACGCGTCAACTGCTCGCGTTCACGAGACAGCAGGTGCTCCTGCCGCACACCGTCGATCTCAACGCCGTCGCACGAGATGCGGAGAGCATGTTGATGGGCATCACCGGCGACGGCGTACCGCTCACGCTTGATCTCACTAGCGAGCCGATCCACGTGCGGGCGGATTCGACGCAGATAGAGCAGGCACTCATTCATCTCGTAGTCAATTCGCGCGAATCCACGCCAGCGGGCGGCCGCATCTCGTTAAGCACGGGAATGAGTCCGCTCGAGCGCGATCCCACCGGCGGCGAGGTGCCGATCATCGCCGCGTCGTACGGATGGTTGTCGGTGGGCGACACCGGCCGAGGAATTCCTCGCGAGCTGCACGGACGGATCTTCGAGCCGTTCTTCACGACGAAGGAACGCGGCACCGGCACTGGGCTCGGCTTGTCGGCGGTGTTCGGCATCGTGAAACAGAGCGGCGGATACATCTTCGTTCAGAGCGAGATGGGCCGGGGAGCGTCGTTCACCATCTACCTGCCTCTGGTGGCGGCTCCGGACGCACCACCGCGCGTGGTGCACCACGAGCGAACGTCCTCGGGCAACAGGCCGACGATCCTGCTTGTGGAGGACGAGACGACGCTACGCGGGCTGATGCGACGAATTCTCGAGCGGAGTGGTTACACGGTGCTCGAGGCGGCGCACGGGGTGCAGGCTCTCGAGAAGTGCGAGCTCCACGAGGGAGCAATAGATCTCGTCGTCTCCGACATCGAGATGCCGACGATGGGAGGGCGCGAGATGGCGCAGCGCATGCGCATGCTGCGACCCTGTAGCCAGCTCCTTTTCGTGTCCGGCTTCACCGACGATGAAGCAATGCGACAGGGGATCGTCATTACGGGATCGGCCTACTTGCAGAAGCCCTTTGCACCAGCGTTGCTCGTTGCGAAGATCGCCGAGATGCTCAGAGATCCCGTGCGAGAGCTGGAGTGGCCAGCGCTCTAGAGATCTCCCTTCTGGAGCAGCCGCCTGGCGATGGTCGCCGCGATCTGGGGGCTGTCGTACGCGCGCTCCAGAATGCGAAGACGGATTTCGGCCGTCCGTTCCTCGGTTAATGGCTGCGTCGGGCTCCGCGAGGTGATCGAACGCACGTCGGTTCCCCGGTTATCCCTGCGCGAATCGTCTGCTCGATTGGTCATATTATCCTCCACGTAGAGGAATATCGGTCAGCGTTCGGAAAGCTTGAGCCGGAAATTGTTGCCGGGCGACGTAGGCTGACGTCAGATAAATGACTAGAACGCCTCCTCCGCTCCCCTTGGCTCCTGCCCCATGTCAATCCTGTACGTCGACGATGAACCGGCGGTCTCGATGATTGTCGAGCACACGCTCCGGGATGCGGGACACGAGACGGTGGGGGCGCGAAACGTCCCCGAGGCGCTGCAGATTCTCGCGCGTGGTGGCATCGAGCTGATCATCTCCGACTACAAGATGCCCGGGCTCTCGGGGCTCGAGTTTCTCGAGTTGCTGACGAGCGAGGGCTTCGACATTCCGCTCATCATGCTCACGGGATACGCGAGCATCGAGCACGCTGTCGCCTCGATAAAGGCTGGCGCGGTCGACTACATCACCAAGCCCGTACGTCCCGAGCAGCTCATACTTTCGGTTGAGCAGGCGCTCGAATTGGTCCGTCTCCGGCAGGAGAACGCCACCCTTCGCCGGGAAATGAGCGTCGTTCGGAACGAGCGCCAGATACTCGGCGACAGCGCGGTGATGCGCCACGCGCTGCAATCGGTTGCCACGGCGGCGCCGACTCGTGCTACCGTACTCTTGCTGGGCGAATCGGGAACGGGAAAGGAACTCTTCGCGCGCGCGATCCACGACATGAGCGATCGCCACGACAAGTCTTTTATCAAGCTGAACTGCGCCGCGCTTCCCGAGGGCCTGATCGAGAGTGCGCTCTTTGGCCACGAGAAAGGCGCGTTCACCGGCGCGATCAAGCGGGTCGAAGGAGCGTTCGAGCGCGCGAACCGCGGCACACTGCTCCTCGACGAAATATCCGAGATGCGCCTCGATCTCCAAGCGAAGCTCCTCCGCGTGCTCCAGGAACAGGAGTTCGAGCGCGTTGGTGGCACGAGCACGATTCGCGTCGATGTGCGCGTGATCGCCACCTCGAATCGCGATCTCGCCGCCGACGCCGCGGCAGGACGCTTCCGCCAGGATCTCTACTTCCGGCTCAGCGTGATTCCCGTGCGCATCCCCGCGCTGCGCGAGCGGCTCGAGGACATCCCGATGCTCGCATACCGCTTCGCGTTGCGGGCGGCGCGGGACGTCGGTAAGGAAATCACCACGATCGAGCCGGAAGCGATCCAGTTGCTGCAACGATATCCATGGCCCGGCAATGTTCGGGAACTCGAGCATGCAGTAGAACGCGCTGTCATCCTGAGCGCCGGCCCCGTCCTTGGCGTACGTTCCTTCGAGGGTCAGCGGCTGGGACCCGTCGCCAACGTGCCTGGCGGTGCTGCGGCTCAGGTCGCCCCCGAGTCGCCAGAGACACGCGAAGGCGGGATCGTGCTCCATACCCTCGATGTGGACGAAGCCGAGGCGATTTTGATTCAGCATGCGTTGGCGGCGTCCGGAAATAACAGGACGAAGGCAGCCGAGTTGCTCGGGATCAGCGTTCGAACGCTCCGGAACAAGCTGAATGGTCCAACGCGCCCGCCGGCGGCGGCTCTTCCGTTTCCGCGACGCGATCCTGTACTCCGGCAGAGTTGACCGTACGAGCGCGGCAGAATCTTCCGGCCGGACCGTTCTGCCGTGCGCGATGTGAGAAATTGGACGCCGATAATAAAGGCGTTTTTCATCCTGTGCTGAGCGCTCTAAAGTAATACCAAGCAGCGATTTACTGACTTAGTTCAGGCGGCGCGAAACCATGGTTTTGCGCCGTTTTGCTGTGCTCGCCATTTGGGCTCCCAATTGCCTTTACAGAAGCCGAGACCTGCAGACAAATGGGTCACTCGGCAACGAATCGGTTTTGGCAACCAATGGAGCTTTTATGTCGGCAATGACCCTGTGGCAGGCTTTCTCCTCCGGTGACTTGGCAGCTCGCGAAGAGCTTCTCGCGGAGCATATCAGCCTGGTGCACCACGTCTCGCGGCAGATCCACCGCCGGGTCTCCT
>JBDTXL010000581.1:0-4130 GCA_040006195.1 Gemmatimonadota bacterium
GGCGTCGTGTCTATGACAGCAGGCGTCCGCATGTGAGTGAGCTCACCGGCCGCAGGTAAGACACACGAGCCGCCGAAGCGCCAAGTGCACACCGCGATAGTGAAGGGATTTTCGCGCTGGCAGGAATCGCAGCCGTGAGCATGCTGATCTCGTGCGGGAGCAACCCCGACACGGCGCCGCTCAGCGTCGCGAACATCGTGATCAGCGCACCGAGCGGCACTGTGATCACCGGCGGATCGTTGCAGCTGACGGCGACGGCGACCAATGGGAACGGCGATCCCGTCGTGATCACGCCGGCGTGGTCGGTCGTGGGGGGGCGGCGGGACTATCAGTCGTAGCGGTGTGTTCACAGCGGGTAAAACCGCAGGGCTTTCAGTGAAACGGTGCGGGCCTTCAGTGGATCGGTTTCCGGCACCGTCAGCGTATTCGTGATGGCGGGTGCGCTCGCGTCGCTGACGATTACGCCAGACACCATCTCACTCCTACCGTCCGACACCACGACGTTCACGGCCGTCGGGCACGATGCGGTTGGCAATGTCGTTGCGGTGACGCCCGTGTGGACAGTCGTCGGAGCAGGCGGCCGTTTGCGGGCCCGCTCATGTCGATCGCGGTGACACCGTCGAATCCGATGCTCGGTTGGCCGAGTACGGTGACATTCACTGCTGTCGGTCACGATCGTTTCAACAACCTCGTATCGATCAGCTCACCCATCTGGGCGGTAATCAATGGAATCCCCAGGAGCATCACGACGGGTGGTGTCTACACTCCGGCGAGCAACTACTTCGGGCAGGGACATTGGCTCAACTCGATCTCCGCGACGGCCGATGGCCACACGGGCCTCGGCGATGTCACTGTGACCTGTCCCGCGAGCTGCTCGTAGTGCGGCGCGTGCGCATTCGCACGCTTGGTGGCGCGCTGGTGATATCGCTGCTGCTGTCGTCGTCCGGGAGCAATCCCGACACCTCGACCAGCGGCACGTTCACCAACACCGCGCGCCAACCGGCCGCCTCTGATCGCTACTCGTCCCTCTGCCCCACCGTGATCAGCGCCACCGCACCTACGATGATCCCTGCAGCGAGGATAGTGCGCGTGTTGATCGGCTCGTGCGCAAACGCCCATCCGAGCAGCACCGCGACGATGGGATTCACGAACGCGTACGTCGACACGAGCGTAGGCGCGACGGTGCTCAACAGCCACACGTAGGCCGTGTACGCGATGATCGACCCGAACGTGATGAGATAGAGCAGCGCGAACCACGACTTCGCGCTCGTCGCAGCGAGTGAGAAATGGCTTGCCTCGCCCGTCAGCAGCCCGCCGACGATCAGCACAACGCCGGCGACGAGCATCTCCATCCCCGTGCCGACGAACTGCATCTTCGGCATCGGCGCGCTCTTCGAGTAGAGCGATCCAATCGCCCACGACAGCGCCGCCAGCAGCACGATCCCCTCGGCGAACAGATTTCCGTGCTGCGTGTCGCTCCCCGGATCGAGGAGGAGATACAGTCCGAGGAGTCCGATCAGCACCCCGGCGATGACCGCTACAGCCGGCCGCTGGCCGCCGGGCCGCACCCACTGCAGAAGCACGATCCAGAGCGGCACGACCGCCACCAGGAGCGACGCAATCCCGCTCGGCACGAGCTGCTCCGACCATGTGACGACGCCGGTGCCGAGCACCGGCATCAGGATCCCGAGAATTGCTGCGCTCCGCCAGTGAATGGTGGTGGGCTTCGGCGCGCCGCGCGCACGCAGCCACACATACATCACGCTGCCGGCTACGAAGAATCGCGTGCCGAGCATGAGGAACGGCGGCAGGGTCTCGATGGCAAAGAGAATCGCGAGATAGGTCGAGCCCCAGATGATGTAGACGGCGGCGAAGGCGAGCAGGATCTGCGATCGCGTCGCTTTGGCGAGGGGTTGGTCGGTCACGCGACAAACATAAACAATCCCGTCTCACCCAACTATCCGATCGTACGGTTGCTGACGGAGCGTGCATTCTCCATCTTCGCCGCTTCACCCTGAGCGGAGAAGAAGTGCGTGCATCTCACCCGTCGCCTGTCGTGTCTATTCGCGCTGCTCGTCTGCGCCGCAACTCTTTCCGCTCAGAAGCCGGCGCCTGTGCTCACCACCGCGCCCCCTCTCGACCCGAAGCTGGCCGCGCTGAAGAGCGAAGTGATGAAGGACATCGACTCGCGCGCGCAGTTTACGCAGCAATTCGTCGATCAGGTGTTCAGCTTCGGTGAGCTCGGCTTTCAGGAATTCGAGACCTCGAAATACATCACAGGAGTTCTCAAGGCGAACGGTTTCACCGTGCGCGAGGGCGTCGCGGGAATTCCCACGGCGTGGGTCGCCACCTGGGGTTCCGGCAAGCCCGTGATCGCCCTTGGATCGGATCTCGATGGCATTCCGCAGGCCTCGCAGATTCCGGGCGTCGCGTGCCATCTCGCGCTCGTTCCCGGCGGTCCCGGTCACGGCGAGGGACACAACTCCGGGCAGGCGGTGAACATCACGGCCGCGCTCGCGATCAAGAGGATCATGGAGCGAGACCACATCAAGGGGACGCTCAAGATCTGGCCGGGTGTGGCCGAGGAGCAGCTAGGCAGCAAAGCGTATCTGGTGCGCGACGGAGTGTTCAAGGACGTCGACATCGTGCTCTTCTCGCACGTGAGCAGCAACCTGCAAACGGGTTGGGGCGCATCGCAGGGGAGCGGCCTCGTGTCCGTGCTCTACAACTTCGAGGGACAGGCCGCGCACGCAGCCGGCGCCCCGTGGCGCGGACGTAGCGCACTCGATGCCGTGGAGCTGATGGATGTGGGGTGGAATTTCCGGCGCGAGCATCTCCGCCTGCAGACGCGCTCGCACTACGTGATTCGTAATGGCGGCGATCAGCCGAACGTCGTTCCGCCCACGGCGTCGGTGTGGTACTACTTCCGCGAGCTCGACTACAAGACGATAAAGGGTCTCTGGGCGATCGGGGATTCCGTCGCCCAGGGCGCCGCGATGATGACCGGCACCCGTCTCGCATCGGAGCGCGTGCTCGGCTCCGCCTGGCCCGGCCACTTCAACAAGCCGATCGCCGAGGACATGACGGAGAACATCAAGCTGATTGGTCTTCCGAAGTGGACGGCGGATGACCAGCGCTTCGCCCGCGCGATTCAGAAGGAAGTGAAGGGCGACTCAACCGGGCTCGACACGGCGATCGCTCCGCTCATTGGCGATGTGCCCGATTCGCTGAACATGGGCGGCGGCTCGGACGACATCGGCGACATCTCGTGGAACGCGCCGACGATCGTGCTGCTCTTTCCATCGAACGTGCCGAATCTGCCGGGGCACCACTGGTCGGACGCGATCGCGATGGCCACGCCGATCGCGCACAAGGGGGCGACTGCCGGCGCGAAGGCACAGGCTCTCACGATGATCGACATTCTGATGACGCCGTCGCTGGTGGACTCCGCGTGGAGCTATTTCAAGAACGTGCAGACGAAGACGGTGAAGTACGAGCCACTGATACGCCCGGAAGACCGTCCGGCCACGGATCTCAACACCGACATCCTTGCGCGCTATCGCCCGGAAATGAGGAAGTTCTACTACGACCCGAAGAAGTTTCCAAACTATCTGGCACAGCTGGGAATCGCTTATCCGACGCTGCGGAAAGCCGACGGCAGCTGCGCAGCGACGCCGAATACGCTGCAGTGAGTCGGGTGGCGTCAGCGCGAGGGACATTGTTTGGGATGTAGCGGCGCGCGGGCAAGCGCTAACAATTTGAAGAACGAATAAAACGGATAAGGGCACGAATTCTACGGATGCTACGACTGCCATAGATCCGTTTGATCCGTGCCCTTGATCCGTTAATTCAGTTGACCATTCGTTGACGGCATGTGTTCCACGGACCCCTCATCCGTCGCCTCACTGCACGTAGCGCAGCACGTCGTACAGGTACTTCACCCCGAACGCCACGTTGCTCACTGCCAGACGCTCGTTGTTGCCGTGCATGCCGCTGTGCATCTCTTCGTTTTCCACGAGGAAGGGGTCGAAGCCGTAGGTGATGATCCCCAGCGCGCGGTAGGTCGGGCGGTCGGATGCGGCGGTGAACATCGGTGTCGTCACGATCACATCCGGATTTCGCTCGTGCGA
>JBDTXL010000582.1:0-2402 GCA_040006195.1 Gemmatimonadota bacterium
GGGTGAACAGCGCCGGCACTTCGCCGCCCGAGTTCACGAAGGCGAGATCCCGTGTCCTGCTCGCTGCAAACTTCGCGCGCCACTCGGCGACTTCGATGCGCAAGCGCGCGAGCTCTTCGTCCTGCGAACGCTGCGAATCGAGCTGCGGATCGACTGTCGTCATGCTACCTCACTCTCACTGTTCGTCGAACGGGAATGCGAGAGAAGCGTTGCGACCTGCGCGACTAGCTCCTCGGATGCGGCAAGTGGCGTCGTGCGTCCATCTTCGACATCGGGAAGCAGCGATTCGAGTCGTGCCGTAAGCGAGCGATCGTTCCAGATGCGTTCGTGAAGCTCGCGATCCACGCCCTCGACCACGCGATCACGAAGCCTCGAACGGCGGCGCGACGACAGCGTCCCGCTCTTTTCAAGGTAATCAAAGTGCGCATCGAGCGCGGTCGCGAGCTCTTCGATCCCTTCGCCGCGCTCCGCGCTGGTCGCGAGCACCGGCGGGACCCACAATGCTTCATTGTTTTCCACCGGCGCCGGATGCTCGGCGCGCGCCTTGCTGCTCACGTGTGCAAGGTCGACGCCATGGTGCGCCGGCAGGTTACGCGCCAGCTGCCCCATGCGAAGCCCGAGCATCAGCTTCATTTCGTGCCGCATGCGATCGGCGCCCGGCCGGTCTGCCTTGTTCACGACGAACAGATCGGCTGCCTCCATGAGGCCGGCTTTGAGCGTTTGGATCGAGTCTCCGGACTCCGGTACGATGACGAGTACGCTCGTGTCCGCGGTCCGAGCGACATCGAGCTCGCTCTGCCCGACGCCGACCGTCTCGACGAGCAATCGGTCGAAGCCGTACGCATCGAGCACATCGCACACATCGCGCGTTGCGGCCGCGAGCCCGCCGAGCGCGCCGCGCGTGGCCATCGAGCGAATGAAGATCCCGCTGTCGAGCGCGACGGACTCCATGCGAATGCGATCGCCGAGGAGCGCTCCGCCAGTGAAAGGCGACGTCGGATCGACGGCGATGATTCCGACTGTGAGGCCGAGCTTCCGATGGTGCTCGGCTAGTCGCGTCGTGAGCGTCGATTTCCCGGCGCCGGGTGGGCCAGTGATGCCGATGCGTCGTGCGCGCCCGAGCTGCGGATGAAGTGCAGCGAGGAGCTGCGCAGCGCCGGCGCGGCGATTCTCGACGATGCTGATCGCGCGCGCAAGCGCCGAGGGCCGACGCGCCGTGAATTCCTCGAGGAGTTTGGCGTGCCCGGGGAACGTCGCCTTGGCGGTGGAGCTCACTGCGGCGCCAGGAGCTCGACTGCGGGCACGGTGTCAGCGTGCTGCGCGAGAATACGCTGGATGCGCGTGTTCGTCGCGCGCACGATCGTGAGCTCGAGCGTGCCGAGGGTGAAGCGCTCGCCAACGACCGGAATGCGCCCGAGCGCGCGAACGAGGAGACCGGCCAGGGGCTGTGATCGATCCTCGACCCAATCGGGGAGCATCGCCTCGAAGCGCGATGCGGCATCACCGGCGGGCATCGACGCGTCGATCACGATCGCGTGGCGGGAGTGTCCGACCTCGACGACCGCGGGCTCGTCGTGCTCGTCGTGAATATCGCCGACGAGCTCCTCGAGCAGATCCTCGAGAGTCACGATCCCGGCAGTACCTCCGAATTCGTCGAGGACGACCGCGAGATGAAATTGCCCGCGCAGCATCTCGAAGAGCATCTCGCTCACACGCTTCGTCGCCGGGGCGTGCGGCACCGCGCGGAGCGGCGCCATACGCTCGCCACCGTCGCGGAAGACGTCGAAGACGTGAACGACGCCGACGATCTCATCGAGCGACTCGCGATAGACCGGCACGCGGCTGTACCCCGAGCTCGCGATCACCGCCGCCATCTCGAGCGGCGAGAGCGCGATGTCGACCGCGAAGACCGTGGTGCGCGGAGTCATCACATCGCGAAGGACGCGCTCGCCGAATTGCACGACACCAGTGATGATGTCGATCTCTTCGCGCTCGCCGATCCCTTCGAGCTCGCCTTCGCGGAGAAGCTCCTCGAACCCTTCCCTGCGGGACTGCTCGGTGGTGCCCGGGCGCGCACCGGCCGCGGCAACGGCGCCTGCCGCGCGCTGCAGCGGCGAGAGCAGCGCCGACGTGCCGCGCAGCGTCGGGAGCAAAACCGGTACGAGCTTCGACGACCATCGGCGCGCGAATGCGCGAGGGAAGAGCTGGCCGAATACCAGCACTGCGAGCCCGAAGAGCACGATCGCGAGAATCGCCGCGAGCGGATCCGCGTCGGGCTGCGTTCCGATCGTGATCCCGGCGCAGATCATCACGAACGCGCTCGCGCTCACCGACGCTGCCAGGAGCTCGTGCAGCCGCTCGAGATACGCCTCGGCCGTCACCTTCCCCGTGAGCTGCTGCTC
>JBDTXL010000583.1:0-1697 GCA_040006195.1 Gemmatimonadota bacterium
TCGATGTCGAGCCACACTTCGCGCATCGCTTCGTTCGAGTTCGCCGCATCCATCTGATAGCCGCGCCGATCGCCCGACTTCGGCGTCGACTCTGCCGCCTCGCGAAATGGTCCGTAGAATGCCGAGGCATACTTCGCGGCGTAGGCGAGAATCGCGGTGTTCACGAGCTTCTGCTCATCGAGCGCGCGGCGGATCGCACCGACGCGGCCATCCATCATGTCGCTCGGCGCGACGATGTCGGCGCCGGCGGCAGCGTGCACGACCGCGGCGCGAGAGAGGAGCTCGAGCGTCGCATCGTTGTCGACTTCGCCGTCGCGAAAAATGCCGCAGTGGCCGTGATCCGTGTATTCACACATGCAGACGTCGGTGATCACCACGAGCTGCGGAAACTCCTGCTTGAGCGCGCGCACAGCGGTCGGCACCGGCCCCTTCTCATCCCACGCCGCGGAGCCGGTCGCGTCCTTGCTGTCGGGGAGGCCAAAGAGGATGACGCCACCAACTCCTAGTCCGGATGCCTCGTCGGCATCGCGAAGGATCTCGTCGACGGAGAGCTGGAACACGCCCGGCATCGAGCCGACGGCTTTGCGCACGTTGGATCCCGAGCGCACGAAGAGCGGAAGCACCAGCTGCGACGCGGAGAGATGCGTCTCCTGAACGAGCTTGCGGAGCGGCTCGGTGCGGCGGAGGCGGCGAGGGCGGTAGTCGGGGAACGAGGGCATCTATGCGGTCATCTATGCGAATAGTTGACTAAGTCAAGTAATTGAGCACGGCAGTCATTCGGGCTGCGGCGAGGGAATCCTGGCCGAGTCGGCTCGCACGGCAGCGAGGATGTCCGTCGCGCCGTCGCGGCGCATGGTTGCCGCGAGCGCCGCGCCAACTTCCTCTGCGGATTGCATGCCGACCGCGAGCGAGCTGCGCAACATTTGCTTGCCATGCAGATCGCTCACGAGCGCGTGGAGCACAGCGCCCGCGCCCTCGCCGATCAGCAGTGCGCCGATCGGCACCTGACATCCGCCATCGAGCGCCGCGAGGAGCGAGCGCTCGGCCGTCGCTGCGAAGGCGCTCGGCGTGTGATGGATCGACGCGAGCAGCTCTCGCATGCGATCGTCGCCGTCGCGCGCCTCAACCGCAATCACGCCCTGCCCCGCTGCGGGAAGCCACTCCGGCGCGTCGAGCCACGCGTCGATGCGCTGCTCGGTCTCGAGACGGATGAGCCCCGCGCCGGCGAGAATCGCCGCGTGCACCTGCCCCTCGTCGATCTTGCGGAGCCGCGTCGGCACATTGCCGCGGAGCTCGACGACCTCGAGATCGGAGCGGCGGTGCAGCAGCTGCGCGCGACGGCGCAGACTCGAAGTTCCGACGCGGCTGCCGCGCGGAAGATCCTCGAGCGACTCGGCGAAGATGCCGTCATTGACGACGAGCACATCGCGCGGATCTTCGCGCTCCAGCATCGCGATGAGCGCGAGCCCGGCGGGCATGTCGGTGGGAAGATCCTTGAGCGAGTGCACGCAGCAATCGACCTTGCCGGCCGAGAGCGCATCCTCGAGCTCCTTCGTGAAGAGTCCCTTCGCGCCGATCGCGCTGAGCGATTCATCGAGCTTCTTGTCACCGACCGTTTTGAAGGTGACGAGCTCGGACGACGTGCCCGCAACCTCGAGCGCCGCCTGAACCATGCGCGCCTGCCGAAGCGCGAGCTC
>JBDTXL010000584.1:0-2657 GCA_040006195.1 Gemmatimonadota bacterium
CGCTCAGAAACGGCGAGTCGTGGTCGCAGCTGATCACGGCGCTGCGCGATGGCGAAGGACTCGAGCGGAAGCTCACGATTCCCGAGGGGTGGAATCTCTATGCGATCGTCCCTGCCCTCGCCACCGCGCTCGGCGCGCCGCCCGAGTCGGTGGACGTCGCGGTGCGCGACACTGCGCTCCTGCGCGAGCTCGACATCCCGACGCCGACGCTCGAGGGCTATCTCTTTCCCGACACGTACATCTTCGCATACGGGACGTCGCCGCACATCGCGGTTCGTGAGATGGTGACGCGCTTCGAGCACGTGTGGGATCCCGTGTGGGACGATCGTCTGCAGCAGCTCGCGATGAGCCGGAACGACGTGATGGCGCTCGCGTCGATCATCGAGCGCGAGGCGCGGCTGCCCGAGGAGCGCGCTGTGATCTCTGCCGTCTACCACAACCGTCTCCGCCTGCAGATGCCGTTGCAGGCCGATCCCACGATCGAGTACGCACTCGGCGGGCATCGCGACCGGATCTTCTACAAGGATCTCGACATCGACTCGCCGTACAACACGTACCGGCATTCGGGGCTCCCGCCGGGACCGATCGCATCACCGGGGAAGGCGAGCATCGAGGCCGCGCTCTTTCCGGCGGCGGTGCCGTATCTGTATTTCGTGGCGAGTCCCGATGGACACCACGAATTTCGATCGACGTTCAAGGCTCACACCGAGGCCGTTCAGGAGGCGCGACGCGAGCGACGTGAGCACGCGACGCGCGAGTGAGCGGCGCGACGGATCAGGGAGCCAAGTCGGGGCGAAGGGTGCGCGCGGCGTGCAGATAGACATGTCGTATCTCGGCGCGCGTCGCGGGCGACTGGACGTGGAGGAGCACGCGGATGCACTTCGGCAGCGAGCCGGGCACGGGAATCTCGAGGGTACAGAGGAGGGGAACGTCGAGCCAGCCGAGCTCGCGGGCGGCGTGCGCGGGGAACTCGCTCGTCAGGTCGTGCGTGACGGTGAAGATCGCGCTGACGACATCGGCGCTCGTAATTCCGTTGCGCGCGACGATCGTCTCGAGGAGCTCACGAGTGGCGTGGCGAATCTCGTCGGGCGTGTCGCTGTCGACGGTCGTCGCGCCGCGAATTGCCCGCGCTGCCCGGTCACCCATGATGCTCCCGAATGCTGAATCCTGAGACGCTGACGCTCGTCGCCATCACGGATGGTGCGAGTAGCGATGCGACGGAGATCGTGACGCGCGCGCTCGCGTGTGTGCGCGGGGGAGCGACGCTCGTGCAGCTGAGGCTCAAAGATGCGGATGCGAGGACACAGGTGGAAGTAGCGCGCGCCCTCATCGTGGCGTTGCCCGCCCGCATTCCGCTCATCATGAATGATCGCGCGGATCTCGCGATCGCGGCGGGCGCGGCGGGTGTGCACGTTGGGCCGGAGGATCTTCCCGCGGCCGCGGTGCGCCGTATTCTCGGACCGGATCGCATCGTCGGCGTGTCGGTGGGGAACGATGCAGAGGCGCTGCAGGCGAGCGACGCAGACTACGTCGGGATCGGGCCGGTGTATGCGACGGCGTCGAAGGGAGACGCGGGTGAGGCGATCGGAGTGGGTGAGCTCGCGCGGCTCGCGTTGCTGTGCGCGAGGCCGAGTGTGGCGATTGGCGGGATCGATGCGACGAATGCGGCGGAGGCGATCGCCGCGGGCGTGAGCGGAGTGGCGGTGATTCGCGCGCTCTTCAGCGCTGCCGACCCCGAGGAGGCCGCGAGGTCGCTCCGTTCCGCCATCGGAAGGTGATGTCGGGCGCGCCGACGGCCGCCTTTGCGTCGCGGCGATCGGGGCGGACGATCTGCGGCGAGTTGGCCGAGTGGAAGGTCTCGACGATCTCATCGAACACTTCGTTGCTCAGGAAGAGATCCGTGAGCTCGGGGTCGAACTGCGTGGCGCGTCCCTCGGCGATCGCTTCACGTGCTGCGTTGACGGAGCGCTCGCGCTCGTAGCGGCGGCCATGCGTGATGACGTCGAAGGTATCGGCGAAGGCGACGACGCGCGCCTGCAAGGGAATCTCGAGGCCCTTGAGCCCGCGCGGATAGCCGCTGCCGTCCCATCGCTCGTGGTGCGTGAGCACGCCCTCGTAGAGTTCGGGATAGAAGGCATTGAGCGGCCTGATGACATCTGCGCCGAGTTGCGGGTGAGTGATGATGAGGGCGCGCTCCTTGTCGGATAGCTTCTCGTTGTCGTGGACGATGTCGAAGAGGGCGGCGTTGATCTTCCCGATGTCGTGGTAGAGGGCGACGCGCTCGACGGTGCTCATCTCGTGCTCACTGAGATCGGCCGCGCGGCCCAGCACCAGCGCATACGCTGCCACCCGGCGTACGTGCGCACCGGTCTGGGCGTCGTTGGCATCGATGGCGTTGAGGAGCGCTTCGAGAGCGGCGGCGGCGACGCGCTCACCGAGCTGCTGGTCGTGCTTGCGGCGGATGTTGAGAGCGGCCCAGGCGCCGAGTGCTCCGAGGGTGATGAGTCGTTTACGGGACATCGGGGGGCGGGTGTGGGGAGGAGCGAGGCGGGGGGATGGATGAGCGAAGCCCCCGGATTCATAGTGCAATCCGGGGGCCTCGAAAAGGTGCCGGCGACGGCCTACTCTCCCGCGCCCTCTCGGGCGGAGTACCATCG
>JBDTXL010000585.1:0-2151 GCA_040006195.1 Gemmatimonadota bacterium
CTCGAACTACTTCAGTTGCTGCAGCGCCTTCTTCACCGTAAAGAGTCGGTCCAGATGCACCATGACGCCGTCAGTGGATGGCGGGAACGCCATATAGTGTTTCCCTACCTGAACCAGGTACAACGATGAGCCGGCGGATACGCCAACGTGGGCGCTGTCGAGCGCACGCGATGCCCGAATGCACTTCGATTCGTCGGTAACGCCGACAATACTTGCGATTGAAGCTGCGGGTAAACCAAGAAATGAACGTGTGGCAATGTCCGACGCTTCCGTGGAGCTTCCCAAATCCTGCATGCGAGTCAGGAACCACACTCCAATACTTGTGGTGGGAGAAAAGCAGAACGTCTGAGGCGATGGTGCGGTAGCAGCGGTCAACGTGAATACCGCTGCTAGTGCAACTGCGGCGCTCCTTCGCTTCGGCCACCGCGACAAATCCTGTCTGTCGGATTTCATTGTCGTATATGTAATCGTCAACGACCATTTTGCATGCGGAGTCGAAAAAGACTCGCGCTAGCCGAACCGGCAACCGGATTCTCTGTCGCTCGTCTACAACGTGGCGGGTTGCCCGCCAGATTAGACCCATCCGATCTCTCGAGCGCATGCCCCCCGCCCCACTCCCCCGCCCCGCCGAGTTCGACGACCCCTCGATTCCCGAGATCGAGACCACCGATGTGCCGCTCTGCCCTCTCTGCGGCGCCGGTCACTTCCAGACGTTCGCCGAGGGGTACGACTACGAGCTGCAGACGTCGCGCAACAAGTGGCGCTTCGTCGCGTGCGACGCGTGCTCGCACGTCTGGCTCAACCCGCGCCCCGCGATCTCGACGCTCGGCATCATCTACCCGACTACGTACTACGCCTACAACTACGCGACAAAGATCAATCCGATCGCGGTGAAGGCGAAGGAGATGCTCGACATCGCGAAGATGAAGGCGATCCTCGCGCATCTGAAGCGCGCGCCGAAATCGTTTCTCGATGTCGGATGCGGCGATGGGCGCTTTCTGAAGGTGATGGAAAAGAAGGGCGTGTCGCGCGACCGCGACTATGGGCTGGAGCTCGACGAGGCGGTGCTCGAGCCGCTGAAAAAACAGGGGTATCAGGTTGCGTGCGAGCGCGTCGAGGATTCGACGCTGGTGCCTGACGGTTCGCTCGATCTCGTCACGATGTTCCATGTCATCGAGCACGTCGACGATCCGGGGCCAGTGATCCGGAAGCTCGCCAAGTGGATGGCGCCGGGCGGCGTGCTCGCAATCGAAACTCCCAACCTCGACGCCCTCGACCAGCGGCTCTTCCACGACAGCTACTGGGGAGGCTACCACATCCCCCGCCACTGGAATCTGTACACCGCCTCAACGCTCGCCCGGCAGCTAAAGGATGCTGGGCTCGAGCCGGTGGCGACCATGTATCAAACGGGACATTCGTTCTGGATGTACTCGGTGCACCACTGGATGCGCTTCGAGGGCAACCCGCATCCCCGCCTGGCCAAGCTTTTCGACCCGATCGGCAGTCTGGCCTTCCTGGCAGGCTTCACCCTCTGGGACAAGCTCCGCGGGCTGTTTGGCTTCCGTACGTCTGCGGTTTTGATGCTCGCGAGGAAGCCCGAAACGGCGTGACGGTGCGGGCCGAGTCCTCGTCTTAGACGTAGACCCTTGGGGCCCAACGAGATGACGCTTCAGCTCGCCAGCGACGCCACTTACGATGCGCCAGCCGCGCCTCGTTCGGCGTCGCCGCGTTTCGATCCGTATCACCCATTTCGCCGCACGCTCCTGACACCGGAGCAGGTGCGGACGCTGAGCTCGTTGCGCCCGTCGCGCGTGGTCGCGGACACAATCTGGTGCTGGCTCTGGATCCTCGTCGCCTGGGCCGCCGTCGCGACATGGACACATCTCTGGGTCGTCGCGCTTGCGATTCCCGTGATCGGCACACGCTACTACGGCCTCTTCATCATCGGCCACGACGGGCTGCATCGCCGGCTATTCCCAGATAGAGATCACAACGATCTCTTCAATGACGTCTTCATCCTCGGCGCGCTCGGCGCGATCACGCGCATCAATAATCGCAATCATCTGCGTCACCATCAGCATCTCGCGACGCATGATGATCCCGATCGCCATCGCCACGCCTGCTTCAACAAGTCCGAGATCGTCGAGGTCG
>JBDTXL010000586.1:0-3566 GCA_040006195.1 Gemmatimonadota bacterium
ATGAACTCGATCGCGCAGCACGCGGTGCCGAAGGGCATCGGCCACAGCGACTTCGAGCGGCTCCAATTCACGAGAAAGTCGAGTCGCGTAGCGACCCAGCTCTCCTGCTGCGGGGCGGCGAACGTGGTGCTCACGGGAGCAGACTGGGTCAATCCCATTGCAGCGCTCCCTTCTTCCAGACGTAGACGTAGCCGACGAGCAGAATCGCGATGAACACGAGCATCTCGCCGAGTCCGAAGAACGAGAGATGCGAAGCAGCGCACGCGCCGTTTACGAGCGGTACGTCGCAGGAGAGCTGTCTATAGTAGGTCGCCCAGGGAATCATGAACACCGTCTCGATGTCGAAGACGATGAACAGCATGGCGACCATGTAGAACTTGACGGAGAATCGCTCGCGTGCGTCGCCGAGCGGGGGGATGCCTGACTCGTAGGCTGTCTGCTTGACGGGAGTGGGGCGCGGACGGATGGTGAGATGGGATAAGCCGAGCATCCCGACCGCATTAACGGCCACGAACCCCACCAGCATGAGAATCGGAAAATACTCGCGACCCATCGTCTCCCAATTTGTGAAATTTTTCACTATCCCCGCCGGAAAACTATCCAGGGGATAACATCTCTGCAATGCGCTTTGCCATGCTCAATGGGGAGCGATACATTCCCCTCCGACTGACCGACCCCTTCCTCACCACCTACGAGACATGTCCATCAAGTCCGATCGCTGGATCCGCCAGATGGCGCTTGAGCACGGTATGATCGAGCCTTTTGCCGACCGCCAGGTTCGCGAGGGCGTCATCTCCTACGGCGTCAGCTCGTACGGATACGACATGCGCGTCGCGACCGAGTTCAAGATCTTCACCAATGTGCTGAACTCGATGGTGGACCCGAAGCACTTCGATCCGAAGTCGTTCGTCGAGTGGGAGGGCGACGTCTGCATCGTCCCGCCGAACTCGTTTGCGCTCGGGCGATCTGTCGAATACTTCCGCATCCCGCGCAATGTCATCACGATAACGGTGGGGAAATCGACGTACGCGCGTTGCGGGATCATTACGAACGTGACGCCGTTCGAGCCGGAGTGGGAGGGCTTCGTGACGCTCGAGATCTCGAACACCACGCCGCTGCCGGCAAAAATCTACGCCAACGAGGGAATCGCGCAGGCTTTGTTCTTCGAGGGCGATGAGGCGCCCGAGACGTCATACGCGGACCGGAAGGGAAAGTACCAGGGTCAGCGCGGGGTGACGCTTCCGCGGCTCTAGTGGCGCCGGGCTCCGCCCCACCCGTGAGTCCGTGCATGAGCGACAAATAAGATGACCGCAGCGGGGAGCGAGCGTCTGCCGAGTGGCGTACATCACGGTGCGCTGCGCTGCCATGGGTAGTTCCGGCGGCCTCCCCGGTTCGCGAGGCGGTATGAAGAAGCAGCTAGTCCTGATGGCCCTCGGCGTCGCCGCACTTGGGTGCGGAAAAAGGAAAGGGTTACATGTTCCTGCTCGAGAACTCGGACGGCGTGACGAACTGGGATGCGCTGCTCGAGCTCGCGACCGTCAACCCGGCGACGGGGAATGAGCAGCTGCTCGCACTCAGCGATGACGAGGGGCCGCACGGATGGTCGCGCATGTACATCCTCGCCCCGGTGTCTGGACCGTTCTACATCCGCGGGAGCGGCTACGACATCAGCGACACGTCAGGCTACAAGCTCACGGCGAAGTCGTGCGACTCGCCTATAGCCGAGATCACGGGCAGACTGACTGCGTCGGCGCAGACCTTGTCGTCCACGGACTGCGTGCTCGCGCAAATGCCCCCGATCAGGCGGGTCCGCTCGCCTCGCGGGTCTCGGATCCAACTTCAGTGGGTGGGGTGCCTTCACGCTCACCGTTGATGCCGGGCCGCCGCCTCGTATCGTTGGACCCGACGCACCGATTCACAATCCGACGCTCAACTTCCTTCGGAAGAAGCCGCTGCGCGCGAACGAATACCTGAATCGCGCACACTAGATCTCTTGAATTCAAGATAATAAACGGGTGCGGTGAGTTCTTCACCGCACCCGTTTTCATCGGGCACTAGGGTGACACGAGAGAGCCGCGGGCGATCAGCCCGTGCCCCCGCCCACCTTCTCCTCTCGCGACGTTGCCGCCGCGACTATGTAGTCGCGATTCATCCGCGAGATCGTGTCGATGCTGATCTCCTTCGGACATGCGAGCTGACACTCGCCGTACAGGGTGCATCCCCCGAAGCCCTCGGCGTCGTGCTGCGCGACCATCTCGACCACGCGGCGGTAGCGCTCCGGCTGCCCCTGCGGGAGCTGCGCGAGGTGCGTGATCTTCGCGGCCGTGAAGAGCGACGCCGATCCATTCGGGCACGCCGCCGCGCACGCGCCGCAGCCGATGCACGCGGCGGAGTCCATCGCGAGGTCGGAGGAGACCTTGGGGACGAGCACGGTATTGGCGTCCTGCGCACCGCCCGTCGCGGCGGTGATGAAGCCGCCTGCCGCGATGATCCGGTCGAAGGCACTGCGATCCACGCACAGATCCTTCACCACCGGAAAGGCGCGCACGCGCCACGGCTCGACGAAGATCGTCGCGCCGTCCTCGAAGCTCCGCATGTGCAGCTGGCACGTCGCCGTCCCCTGATTAGGACCGTGCGCGCGGCCGTCGATCATCATGCTGCAGCTCCCGCAGATCCCTTCGCGACAATCGTGATCGAAGGCGATCGGCTCTTCGCCCTTGAGCGTGAGCTCGTCGTTGACGACATCCATCATCTCGAGAAACGACGCCTCGGGGCTGATCTCCGTCGCCTTGTACTCGACCATCTTCCCCGGAGCTTTGGGGCCGGCCTGTCTCCAGACGCGCAACGTGAGGTTCATTTGTAGCTCCGCTGCGCGAGATGCACGTACTCGAATTCGAGCGGCTCCTTGTTCAGCACCGGCGTCGCCTTGTCGCCGGCGTACTCCCATGCCGAGACGTAGGCGTAGTGCTCGTCGTCGCGGAGCGCCTCGCCGTCGGCCGTCTGGTACTCCTCACGAAAGTGACCGCCGCACGATTCCTTCCGCTCGAGCGCATCGCGGCACATGAGCTCTGCGAGCTCGAAGAAGTCCGCGACGCGACCCGCCTTCTCGAGCGCCTGGTTGAGCGTGTCGGCGCTCCCGGGCACGTTCACTTCGCGCCAGAACTCCTCGCGCAACTTCGGAATCTTCTCGAGCGCCGTCTTGAGGCCAGCCTCGTTGCGCGCCATGCCGCAATACTCCCACATGATGTTTCCGAGCTCTCGATGGAAGGAGTCGACGGTGCGGGATCCCTTCGTCGCGAGCAGCTTCTTCGTCATTTCGCTCACTCGCGACTCGGCCTCCTTGAACGCCGCGTGCGTCGTGTCCACCGCCGGGAGCTTCTTCGCGGCGAGATAGTCGGCGATCGTGCTGGAGATGATGAAGTACCCGTCGGCGAGCCCCTGCATCAACGCGCTCGCGCCGAGCCTGTTCGCGCCGTGATCGGAGAAGTTCGCCTCGCCGATGACGTGAAGTCCCGGGATCGTGCTCATGAGGTTGTAGTCCACCCAGAGCCCGCCCATCGTGTAGT
>JBDTXL010000587.1:0-4131 GCA_040006195.1 Gemmatimonadota bacterium
ATCTCCAGAAGACCCGAGCGCGCCGCGGCGAGCAGGTCGGCTCCCTCCGGAGTCAACGCCACGTGCCGGGTCGAACGATCAAAGAGACGAAATCCCACCTGTGCTTCCAACTGGCTGATCATGACGCTCAATCCGGACGGCGTGATGAAGAGCGCTTCGGACGCGCGAGTGAAGCTTTGATGATCGGCCACCAGTAGAAAGCCGCGGAGCTGGCGGGCGGAGAAGTCAATCATTGACGAATACTCATTAGTTGTTGAATTATGAGAACTTGCTACATAACTGTGAGCGGTGCTAGTGTGAACGCACCCGATCGGATCTTCCGCACGCCGCCACCCAATGTGCCGAGCCGGTACCGCTGGAGACTCACCGATGTCATTGACGCGGATTCAACGGCTCGTCTGCGCAGTCGCTGGCCTTGGATTCGCCTTTGATCTGTACGAATCGCTCATGATGCCACTCATCATTGGACCCGTACTCGCGACGGTCGGCCATCTGACTCCGGGCACGCCAACGTTCAACTGGTGGGTCGGAGCGTTCTTCTTCGTCCCCGTCGTGTGCGGCGGGCTCGTGGGTCTCCTCGGCGGATACCTGACGGACCTCTTCGGCCGCCGCCGGATTCTGGTGTGGAGTATTCTGCTCTACGCGTGTGCGACCAGCGTTGCCGCCTTCGCCACATCGCTCCCGATGCTGCTCCTCCTGCGCTGCGTGACGATGATCGGCGTGTGCGTGGAAGCGGTCGCCGCCATCGCGTGGCTGTCGGAGCTCTTTCCGATTCACAGGCAGCGAGAGGCGGTACTCGGCTACACGCAGTCCTGTTATGCACTGGGAGGACTGGCAGTCTCCTCCGCCTACTATTTCGCAGTCACCTTCGCCGATCAGCTTCCAACGATACTCGGCAGCCACGAGCCATGGCGGTATACCGTGCTCTCCGGACTCGTTCCAGCCATTCCACTCATTTTGGTTCGCCCTTTCCTCCCGGAGTCTCCGGAGTGGAGGGACAAAAAAAGCAAAGGGATACTGAAGCATCCCGCGCTCGCCGAGCTGTTCCAGCCGGCGCGACGCCGCGCGACGCTGCTCGCGACCCTCATGATGGCGTGCGTGCTCGCGCTGCAGTACGGCGCCCTGCAACACACGCCCCGCATCGTTCCCGGACTCGCGGCCTTCCAAGGCTGGGAGCCGAGGCGGATTCAGCAAGCCGTGAGCATCGTGTACCTCGTGCAGGAGCTCGGATCCGTCGCGGGACGATTGCTATTCGCGCTGCTCGTTACGCGCATCGTCGGACGTCAGCGTGTGTTGCGCGCGTTTATCGCGCCAGCGCTCGTGATCTTCCCGCTCCTCTACTTTTTCACCGCTGCTCGCGCTTTGGCGCTCTTCCTGGGCGCACTCTTTCTCGCCCAGGCCCTCTTCAACGGCCTGCACAGCTTCTGGGGCAACTACCTGCCGCGCCAATATCCGACCCATCTGCGCGGAACCGGAGAGAGCTTCGCAATGAACATCGGCGGCAGAGTGCTTGCCGTCTCTGCTGCGCTTCTCACCACGCAGCTCGCCAACGTGGTCCCGGGTGCGAGTGCGCCCGCCCGTCTCACGTACGCCGCGGGATGGACGGCACTCCTCGCCTTGAGCATCGTCGCACTGGCGAGCTTTTGGTTGCCGGAGTCGGAGCGAGCGGCAGCGGAGAGTGCGCAGCCGGCCAACACGATCAACAAGACGAGGCTCGCATGAGCACGCGCGAAGGAAATGACGCGAGCACTCGCGCCAATGCATATGCGCTCGATAACGCGAGCCCGGAAGCGCTCGCCCGATTTCCGGCGCTCGCCGATGCCTTCGATCAGGGAACTCAGCGCCATCTCGCTGCACTCGGCGTGGCCCCGGGGTGGCGTTGCCTGGAGGTGGGAGGCGGTGGCGGCTCGATCGCGCGCTGGCTCGCGCAGCGAGTTGGCCCAGCGGGGCACGTGCTTGTTACCGATATCGATCCGCAGCACCTTCGGTTGGCGGATGTTCGCGAAGTCGAGGTGCGCATCCATGACATCACGGTGGACCCATTGCCCGCCGCATCCTTCGATCTGGTGCACGCGCGGCTCGTCCTGGTGCACGTCCGCGATCGGGAACGAGCGCTCGCAAACATGATCGCGGCGTTGAAGCCCGGCGGCTGGTTGATCGATGAGGAGTTCGATAACTCGGTCTTCCCGGATCCTGCACGAAATCCCGGCGAGACCCTGCTCGAGACCCACAAAGCGCTCGCACGGACGTTGGACGAACAAGGGGTCGACCGAGGCTTCGGTCGCCGCCTATTCGGACGCTTGCGCGCGCACGGACTCGACCACGTCGCTGCAGAGGGACGAACGTTCATGTGGCCTGCCGGATCCCCGGGCCCGGCGATGATGCGCGCGAACTATCTGCAACTTCGCTCGCAGATGATCGCCGCCGAATACATCACGCACGCCGAGTTCGATCGAGATATCGCGTCGCTGGATGATCCCGACTTCTTCATGCCGTCGCCGGTTCTGTGGGCCGCCTGGGGACAGCGACGTCAAAGTGCTCAGGACCTCCATGTGTGAGTGCGCACTCACTAACAAACTCTTGCAGATAGAATTTCAGAAGTGCCCTTCCCGAATCGATTGATCCACGCACACTTTCCGTGATGCGCCCGCTCACCTTAGTTGTCCTTGCCGCCGCACTAGCCGCCTGCTCGCACGCCACTCCTCCGGCCCCTGCGCGCACTACACTCTCCGCGCAGCCCGCGCCTCCACCCCTCTCCCCCTCACAACTCGCCGCGCGCAAAACCCTACTCTCCGCCGACTCCACCCTCTCCCTCGCCGCCTCCAAATCCCTCCACGACGCAATCGCCAACGGCGCCACCAACGACGTCGTGATGCTCATGCCCACGCTCGCGCGCATCGGCACCCGCGACTCCGTACTCGCCGCTCTCGACTTCCTCAACGCGAAAACAGTCCGCACCCTCGGCTGGCACGCCATCCGCGCCGAGCTCTCCGCCGACGGCACACGCGGCTACACGTACGGCTACGGTCGTCGCGTCGCACACAGCGACACGCTCACGTCGGTAGTTCCTATTCAGTACCTGTCGTTCTGGCGAAAAGAAGCCACTGCGTGGAAGCTCGCGGCCTGGCTCATCTCCGCCGGCGGCGCCGACGCCCCATCGGCCGCGCCCGCGCTATGCGCCAATCCATCCGCGCCCGCGTACACCGCGTCGCACGACTCCACCGCGATCGCCACCGCCCGCACCGCCGATCTCGACTTCTCCGCGCTCTCCGTGAAGTCCGGCGCAGGGCCCGCGTTCGCCGAGTTCGTTGCGCAGGACGGAGCATCAATCGGCACCGGCGCCAGCGAAATCACCTGCGGCCGCGATGCAGTCGCGAAAGCACTCACCCCACTCGGCCCCGGCGCGCTCACATGGGCCCCGCGCGTCGCCGACGCCGCACCGTCCGGCGATCTCGCCTACACCTCGGGCGACGCGATCATCAGGGACGGCAAGGACGTCTCCTACAGCAACTATCTCACGGTCTGGAAGCGACAGGCCGACGGCATCTGGCGCGTCGTCGCCGACGGCGGCAACTCTTCCCCCAAGCCCGCCGACCTCTCGCACTAGGCTCCCGACATCGCACGGGCTCGCGCCATGGCGAGCCCGTGCGCGGAACCCTTCGCGGCCCGCACGCGTTTCGCGTACAGGTCGCTACGTTTCCATAGAGGCGCATGCCTTGCAAAGGTGAGACGTACCAGGCGCTGTCCTCGCGCCGTTCAGGTCTCACCGATCAGGAGTTCCTCTCATGACCCCGAACATACTTTCCGGCAAGCGCGTCGCGATCCTCGCGACCGATGGCGTCGAACAGATCGAGCTCATCGAGCCCCGCAAGGCACTCGATGCCGCCGGAGCACTTACGAGAGTCGTTTCTCTGAAGTCAGGCACGATTCAAGGCATGAACCACGACAAGGCCGGCGACAAGATCACCGTCGACTCCGTACTCGACAGCACCAGCGCCGATGAATTCGACGCGCTTCTCCTCCCTGGTGGAGTCGCCAACCCCGACAAGCTCCGCACCGTCGAGAGCGCCGTGAGATTCGTCCGCGCTTTCTTCGAAGCCGGCAAGCCCGTCGCCGCTATCTGCCACGGAC
>JBDTXL010000588.1:0-3375 GCA_040006195.1 Gemmatimonadota bacterium
GTCGGGATCGAAGCGGCCCTTCCGGTCTTCCTCGACGAGCGTGTAGCCCATCGAGACCTCGCTCGAGTGCTCGGTGGCGAACGGAATGATCGCGTAGCCATCGCGCTGGAGACGCTGCCCCGCTGCGACTTCCGTGATCTCGACGGGGAAGCCGACGCGGTCCACGCCGAAGTGCGCGGCGCCCTTGAGCACGCGCGCCGCACCGCGCGGCCCGAACATCCGCATCGGCTCCGTGCGCCCCTGCAGCGCGAGCGTGCGAAAGAGGCCGATCACGCCGATGATGTGGTCGCCGTGAAAGTGCGTGATGAACACGTCGTTGAGTGCGAAGGAGATGCCGTAGCGCATCATCTGTCGCTGCGTTCCCTCGCCGCAATCGAAGAGCAGCGTCTCGCCCTCGCGAATGACCGCGAGCGATGAAACGTTGCGCTCGACGGTCGGACGTGCGGCGCTGGTGCCGAGGAAACGCACGGAGAGTGACATCTCTTGAATATATCTCTCCAGCGCCGCGTCGCTGCGCCGGCGCTCGCGCGGCGCGCTACGAGGTGGGTGTGTGCGCGGCGACGATCTCCGCGTGGCGGTGGGCGTCGATGTTGCCGCCGCTGAGCACGACGACGACGGGGCCCGCGGGCCTGTAGACCTTCTTCGCCAGCAGCGCCGCCACGCCCACCGCGCCCGATCCCTCCACGACGAGCCCTTCCTCCGTGTAGAGCCACGCGATCGCGCGCTCGATCTCCTCCTCGGTGACGATCGCGAGCAGATCGAGCGCGTGCTTGCCGATGTCGAACGCGAAGTCGTCAATGTCGCCGGCGAGTCCGTCGGCCAGCGTGCTCTCGTGCAGCACGGGCACCACGTGGCCGGCCTCCAGCGAGCGCGCCATCGCCGCGCTGCGCGTCCCCTGCACCCCGACTATCCGCACGTCTGGCGCGACTGCGCGGAGGAAGCTGCCGAAGCCGCCGAGCAGCCCGGCACCTCCAACGGGAACGAGCACGGTGCGGAGCGAGCGCAGCTCCTCGAGAATCTCGAGCGCTGCTGTGCCCTGGCCGGCAACGACATCGAGATCCGCCGTCGCGCTCACGAATGGAATCCCTTCGCGCCGCGCGTGCGCCTCCGCGAGCACGAGCGCCGCTTCATAGTCGGGCGATGACGCATCGATCGTGGCGCCGAGCGCGGCAATTCCGTCGCGCTTGACGCCCGGAGCGGTGCGCGGGATGTAGAGCGTCGCCGGAATCGACAGCTCGCGCGCGGCGTAGGCGACGCCGAGCCCGTGATTGCCGGCGGAGGCGGCGACGACGCCGCGCGCGCGCACATCGGCGGGGATTGATGAAAGCGCGTTGTAGGCGCCCCGCAGCTTGAAGGAGCCCGTGACCTGCTCGCACTCGAGCTTGAGATAGACATCGGTGCCGGCGAGCTCCGTGAGTCCGTGGCTGTGACGAAGCGCGGTGCGGCGCGCGACGCCGCGGATGCGATCGGCGGCGGCGTAGACCGCTTGCGAGTGCAGGTCGGAGAACATCGCCGCATCGTATCCCGCTGACCGAAGCATGGCAATGTCGAGAGCGATGTTACGAAGTGACCGAAGATGCGTCTTAATGGCGTAACTGCAGTGTGCTTGCCTGCTCCTCCTTCGCGTATTAGTTTTGTCTGCGTGAGGGGAGCCCCGAGCGATCGGGGCTTTTGTGTAGGAGTGTACGAAGTTGGGTTGCTTCGGAACATTCTTCACCGCGGGGCTGTAGCTCAGCTGGGAGAGCGCTGCATTCGCATTGCAGAGGTCAGGGGTTCGAGCCCCCTCAGCTCCATAGAGTGAGCCAGCTTCAGGCTCCAAGAATTTCGCGAGTAGTTTGCGCCCTGGTTCGGTAGGACGGATAGTTCCAATGACCAGGTGTCGCAACTGCCGCGATCGGCATATTGCCCGCCGCTGTTCGGTAGGACGCAGAGTTCCAATGACGGCGCGCGTGGCATAGCGCGATCAAAGACAAACGCCCGGCGAGTTTACTCGCTGGGCGTTCGTGTTTTCAGGATGCGCGTCGAGCGCCGTCGAAGGGCGCTACTGCACGTGCGACTTCTGCACCGTGCTCGACACGCCGTCGGAGAGGATGAGCTCGAGATCGGTCGACGTCGTCTCCACCGTGGTTGAACCGCCGCGCGCGAAGGAAAGCACTTCTCCCGTCTTCGGATCGCGAACGACCACCAGCGGGTAGCGCTGCGCATTCCACGAAATCGCCGCGCCACCACCCACCCGGCGCGCAACCGCGGGCGTAGCAGCGTTGAGCGCACGCTCGCTCGCCGCTGTGCCCTGCGCCGCGGCCGAGGGAAGAGCGTCGCGTCGCACCGTGCTCCCTGGCCCTGCGAGCACCATCGACACTACGGGCTTCGCCACACGCGCGATCGGAATCGCGTACGCGAAGCTGCGTCCCGCACCCGGCGCATCGGCGACGGAGTCCCCGTCGAACGAGATCGCGAAGAGTTGCGCGCCGCTCGCGTCGAGCGCACGAAGCGCGTACGCGCCCGCATGCTCGGGAAGCGACGGGTGCGTGAGCAGTTGAAACGACGGCTCGAGCACGACGCGACCGTTCGCCACGTGGCCCCATACTAGGATGCACGGCTCCAAGTCCGCGCTCACGAAGTTGGACGCGCTCGGGTGCCCGACGCGCCACATGTACACATCGGTATACGTGTAATCGCTGATCCACTGCGGATGGCAGTAGCTCATCACCTCGGCCGTCGTCGGCGGATAGAGCGTGCCTGTGGACACGTCGTAGCCATAGACGCCGATGTTGCCGGCGGGATACGGATAGTTCGAGTCGGTGTTGCCGCTGATGCCGCACGGCGCGTGGGAGCGTCCCCACGAATGCCCGAGCTCGTGCGAGATGATCTCCACCGCGCTCGAGCCGTCGTAGGCGACGCTCGCGTTGCCGCCGATGTACGAGATCCCCGCGATGCCGCCGGAGTACGCCGTCTTCACGATTCCGAAGTAGTTGCGCGGGCTCGCCTCCGCCACGCGGAGCGCCTGCATCTCGTTCAGGATCGCCTCCCACGCACCGTTGCCGTTGCCGCCGGCGAGGGTGAGCGCGTTGGTGGTGTAGATCGCGTGCACGTCCGAGCTGTAGCCGGAAATCGGATGGATCTTCACCGCCTTGGCGAGGAGCGCATCCTTGTTCGACGTGCTCACTACGCCCGTGAGACCGTTGACGCTCTGCTTCACGGGTACGAAGCGGATATAGAACGTGGACAGCGCTTTGACGCTGAGCGCGAGCGGTGCACCGGACGCGGGAAAGCTGTTGTTGCTCCGGCTCGACTCGGGGATGGCATGCGACGGATCAACGTCCACGAGAATCGAGAGGCCGGGTTTGAGCACCGAGCCCGGGACCAGCAGGTTCC
>JBDTXL010000589.1:0-1979 GCA_040006195.1 Gemmatimonadota bacterium
CACCAGCCGCCGCTCCAGTGGACTGCCGCATGGTTCGGCCAGGCGCGCGGCCTCCATCTCGCCGCGGCACTCGGCGCCGTCGGGCTCTCGGTGCCCGCGGCCGCGAAGATCGAGGACGCGACCAATCGCGCGGCGAAGTGGCGCGTCTCGAGCATATCGCTCGATACGCGCCGTATTCTCGCGCTCGTGCTCTCGGCGGTGGTCGCGGCGCTTGCGATCGCTGTCATCGGCATGCACGAGACGACCGAGCCAATCGCGCGCGCGGGCGCGTGGGTGATGGCCGCCGTGCTCCTCTCGCTCGCGCTGCTCTACCAGAGCCTCCGCGGCGAGACGAAGGACGGCGAGCGCTTCGTCGCGCTCACGGCACTGATCGGCGGCGCGCTCGAGCTCTTCGTGGCTCCCGGCACATCGGGCGGCTTCGCGCTCGCGCTTGGCGCCGTGGGCGCGGGGATCGTGCTCATGATGCAGGCCGAAGAGTGGGCGCTCCCGCTCCGCATGCTCGCTGCGGCGGCGCTCGTGGGCATCTCGGCGATCGTGGGCGAGCTCGCGCTCCGCACGATCGCGCCGCTCGAGACCGCGGTGTGGGGCGAGCTCCCCGCCCTGCACAACGACTCGACGCGCACCTTCGCGCTCATCCCCAATCGCGTCACGCATCTCCGTTACAACGACTACGACTATACGGTAAAGACCAACTCGCTCGGCCTCACCAGCCCCGAGATCCCGCTCGCGCGCGCAACGCCGAACACCTTCCGCGTCTTCGTCACCGGCGATGCGTTCACGATGCCCGAGGGCGTCGACTACGAACGCTCCTACCCCTCCGTGCTCGGCGAAAGCCTCGCGAAGTGCATGGCCCCCCGCCCCGTACAGGTCATTGACGGCGGCGTGACCGGCTACGGGCCGAATGAAGAGCGCGCACAGCTCGCCGAGCTCGCCCCACGCTTACGCCCGGATGTGATCGTCGAGCAATTCTACATCAACGAGTGGAGCGACATCAGCATCGCGCCCGCTGAATTTCGCCACAGCATCGGCCTCGACCTCGGCAATCGCACCGGTTCGCGCCGCCTTCGCGACCGCTCGCAGATCAAGACGCGCATAGGACGCATGGCGCGCGCAGCGAAGGAATCGCTCACCGGCCAACCAGCCGCGTGGCGCTACGACCTCGCGCAGCTCGATTACTATCGCACCGGCGACAACCCTCTCTACAACGCGCGCACGCGCCACCTCGTCGCTGGCGCGCTTGGAGGGATGAAGCAGGCGGCCGACAGCAGCGGCGCGCAGCTCGTCGTCGCCTTCGTTCCCGGCGCCGTCGCCGTAACGGATCCGTCGCTCCTTCCCCACTTCCCGCGCGACGAAAACATCCGCGACACGGCAGCCTACGACCTCGGCCGCCCGTATCGCTCGCTGCAGCAGATCGCCGACTCGCTCGGCATCCGCACCATTGATCTCACCGCGAGCCTGCGCGCGAACACGGGCGAACCGTCGTACTTCGCCGCCTCGTGGCACTGGACGCCGGCCGGACACAAGCGCGCCGCGGGGGCGATCGAGCACTCGCTCGACTCGCTCGGCCTGCTCGGAGCGCACTGCACGTGAGCCCGCTCGGAGCGCTGGCACACGCGGCGATCGCAATCGCGATCGCCACCCTCGTTGCCCTCGGGGCGGAGAAGGCACGTCTGGTGCGCCTGCTCCCGGCGCTCGTCGGTGTCGTCGCGGCCGCGTGCGCTCTCGAGCTGGTTGTTCTGCTGGTGAATCACGTACCGTTCCCCTTCCATCTCGATCTGATGGAAGGGGTCGTCATGCAGCACGCACGCCGCGCGGCGGCCAGCGAGAGCATTTATCCGCTGCCGACGCCGCGCTTTGTTCCGCTCGCATACAACGCGCTCTTCTATATTCTCGCCGCGCCCTTTCTCCGCATCTTCGGCGACACGATGCCGGTGCTCCGCATGGTGTCGGTGCTCGGTATGCTCGGCAGCATCGCGGCG